>MHZD01000251.1:0-5169 GCA_001828645.1 Planctomycetes bacterium RIFOXYC2_FULL_41_27
TAGTAAGTTTCATTACAGAATATCCTTTTTAAGACTGGAATCAATTTTAATGATTCTATTTTTCGCTCTTTTATTTTCTCAAAGGGGATGTGTTGTGCCCACCCACAACAACCCAATGATCGTACCCATAAGGTAACGATACTCTCACTTTTGCGAACTGTCATCCCACAAGTAAACGGTCACGGCTGTTTATAATGGGGACGTTTACAGATAGGACATATCCAATCTTTTCCCTTTCTGACAATACGTTTTGGGAAAAATTCTTTACTTATTTCAAAAATTTGCGAATCTTCATCTCTATCAAAATCTGATAACTTTATTTTCATAAATTTTATTCCTTCCAATAATCAACCCATCTTTTATATGGATTATAATCTATTTTAGAATGTCTCCAGACAATTTCAATACATTTTGTATCCCTATCTTGTAATAGCATTAGAAGCCCTTCTTTACTGATTTCAACACCACGCGGGTTTGTTCCAACCTTCGGTAATTTTAAATATTTCTCTTTACCAATTTGACTCATAATTTTCTTTTGCACAGATACAGGTATTAAAAAAAGACCTCCTTGATGAACACCTTCCTTAATATCTGCCTCTTTCAAGTCCCATTTAATTTGGGCAAGTAATATCTCACATCTTGGAGTATAAGACGCAAAAAATTCTAAAGCCTTTGGCGCATCTACTGTCCAGATAACTTTCACTCCACCATTTCCCGTTATGGTCTTTATCGAGAGAGGTTGGCCATATAATCTCACATCCACTTCTGTTTCCGTAATAGGAATTTGAGTCTCTACATTTCTTCCACCAAACTTATAGATAAGCAAAGCTACCAGAATCTTTTCACGTGTTGAACCAACTTCCATTCCTATTTTTCCTGCCCTTGAACTTTCCAACTCGGCAATGCTGAATAAGTGAGGAAGTTTATTCTTAATTCTCTCAACAAGAACCTTATCTTCAAATATTTCAATCGCCTTGCTGTTCACTTATTCTTCTCCTTTTCGAGCATCTAATAAGGATAAAATTACAATACACCCTAAAAACACCCCTTATCTAACTCCACCAGCGAATCTTTTTGTTTCTCCATCAATGCGTGTTTCTTTGCGAGTTTGCTGTGTCTCCTGCTATATGCAAAATAAATAATTGAACCTATTGCAAGCCAGATAAAGAGTCTTAGCCATGTGGAAAATTCCAGACGAAACATCATATATCCGCAGGAAATAATACCCATAATGGGAATAACAGGTACAAAGGGACAACGAAATGCGCGTGGATGTTGCGGATTCTTAATGCGCAGTATAATAACCGCCGCACATACAAGACAAAACGCCAGCAAGGTTCCTATATTAACCAGTTTTGCTATTTCTTCTATTGGAAAAAAACAAGCCGTAATTGCAACACATGCCCCGACAATTATAGTTGATATATACGGCGTTCCATATCGTGGATGAACAACAGCAAATAAACGTTCGGATAATAATCCATCTTTTGCCATTGCCCAGAATATCCTTGCCTGACTCATAAGCAAGACAAGAAGCACACTTGTTAATCCCGCTACCGCACCAACTGAAATAAAAAATGGTATCTTTACCAGCCCGTACCGTGTGAAGGCATCTGCCAGCGGCGCATCAATACTAATTTCTTTATAGTAAACCATACCTGTGAGAATGGCGGTAACAGCTATATATAAAAAAGTACAAATAACCAAGGATGCAATTATACTAATAGGCACGTCTTTTTGAGGATTCCTTGCCTCCTGTGCTGTGGTTGAAACTGCATCAAAGCCGATATAAGCAAAAAATACATACGCCGCCCCAGTCCCAATCCCTGATATACCAAACGGTGAAAAGGTTGCCCAGCTATTTCCCCAGTTATCACTCTTTACATAAAACCATCCGGCAAATATTACCAGCAAGATTACAGAGAGCTTTACTACAACGATGATGTTATTGAACCGTGCGCTCTCTTTGATGCCAATAACCAGCAAGTAAGTAATAACGCCAATAATTAGCGCGGCAGGAAGATTAAATACGACTGGTATGCCTTTTATATAGGGAATATTTTGAATAAACAGGGCTTTTGTATGGTGTGATAATGTCCAGTAATCGTTAGTAAGCCACAGTGGAATTTCCAGGCTAAAAAATCCTATCAATTTCACAAAATAATGCGACCATCCTACTGCTACAAGGCTTGAAGCAAGGGAATATTCAAGAATAAGATCCCACCCGATAATCCAGGCAAAAAGCTCTCCCAGCCCAGCGTATGCATACGTGTATGCGCTTCCGGCAAGTGGCACCATTGAAGCAAACTCGGCATAACAAAGCGCCACAAATATACACGCAAATCCAGATAGTACAAATGAGAGGATCAGGCTGGGACCAGCATACTCCTTGGCGGCCAGACCCGTCAAAACAAATATCCCGGCGCCAATGACGGCGCCAATTCCCAGGGCTGTCAGTGAAAATGGGCCAAGTACCCGTTTGAAGTGGTGATGGTTGGATTCTTCTACAAGGTCACGTAATGCCTTCTTTGCGAACAGTTTTTTCATTGCTCAGAATAAGTTTAAACACAGAGCGCACAGAGAAAGAATTTTTAAAATAGGAATAAAAGAAATTACTTAAAAAGTATCTCCTCTGAGATCTTTGTGGTTTGCCTTTCTATAGTTGATAGCCTATACTTTCTCGATGAGGTGTCCGAGTTTTTCTTTCTTTGTCTGCAGGTATTGTTTGTTTTCCGCATTAGGCTCTGTAATAATAGGCACCCGTTCCACGATTTCCAATCCGTATCCGGTAAGGGCAGCAAACTTTTTTGGATTATTGGTAAGCAGTCTCATCTTCGTAATACCAAGGTCTCTCAGGATCTGTGCGCCAATGCCGTAATCACGTTTATCCGCGGGGAATCCGAGCTTTTCATTTGCCTCTACGGTATCCAATCCGTTTTCCTGTAGCAAATAGGCATGCAGTTTGTTCTCCAGTCCGATCCCGCGACCCTCCTGCCGCATATAAAGCAGCACACCCGTTCCTTCCTTTTGTATAACCCGAAGGGCGCTACGGAGTTGCTCCCCGCAGTCACAGCGAAGAGAGCCAAAAATATCGCCGGTCAGACATTCATCATGCACCCTCACCAGCACCGATTCGTTATGCATCGGGGAAGGGGCATTTCCGCTTTCGCTGCCAATGCCCAAACAAAGGGCAAGGTGGAGGTATTCATCAACGAAGGAGCGGTATAGGTGAAGCGTAAAGTTTCCATAGATCGTGGGCAATTTTACGGTAACACGCTTTTCGATCAACCGTTCCTGTTCGTGACGATATTTAATAATATCTGCAATGGTGCAGACTTTGAGATGATGCTTTTCAGCGAACTTTCGGAGTTCCGGAAGTTTTGCCATATTCCCGTCTTCTGTCATAATTTCACAGATAACTGCGGCAGGTTTGAGTCCTGCAATGCGCGCCAGGTCTACCGCGCCTTCCGTGTGGCCTGTCCTGACCAGCACACCGCCTCTCTGCGCCTTCAGTGGGAAAATATGGCCGGGTCTGACGAGGTCTTCTGGTTTTGTCTTATCGTCAATAGCAGTTAATATCGTTGCAGCCCGATCTTTAGAAGAAACACCCGTTGTGATCCCATCTCTTGCATCGATAGAAACGGTAAAAGGTGTCTGAAAGTTTGATGTGTTATGGGATACCATTGGATAAAGATCAAGCGCTTCCGCCCGTTCGGGATTAATTGAAAGGCAAAGAATACCCCGTGCGTGAGTGAGCATAAAATTGATTGTCTCCGGAGTTACTTTTTCAGCAGCAATGGTAATGTCTCCCTCGTTTTCACGGCTTGCATCATCTACCAAAATAATCATCTTGCCTTGTTTCAGGTCTTCTACGACCTCTTGTATTGTATTAAATCTCATCAAAAACACCTCTCATAATTTATGTTTAGTAATTTCAATCACGTAGGGGCTGAAGATTTCGTCGTGAGCTCAGTCGAACGATTTTCAGCCCTTACGGTGAAACGTTTATCCAGAAAAAAGTCGCCGAAGACATAATTTAAATTTCTATTAAATAGTATTAAAAAAGGTGGGCAATGTAAAGTCTTTTTGTATAAATCTGCAAGTCCGTTCAACATGCAACACTACGAAAAAATATTACAGTTGTTTTACACCACTGTATATATAGAAAAGTCCGGAGGCAAAAGTGACAGCAACCGTCACCCACCAGATGGCAGCAAGGGCAGGTATTGGGACATGGTTTCCAATGAGTACCGATATAACAGCAATAATTTGAAGACACGTTGCCGCCTTACCAAGCATCGTTGGCTGGCAATTCACCCTGCCCGTGATAAGGAGTAATGCAATGGTGCCAAAGATAAGTATGAGGTCTCTACTAACAATAACTGTTGGAATCCAATCAGGGAATCTTGGTTCCGGCCATATACGGTCGGAGGAAAGTATAATGCAAGAAATCACAAGGACGAGTTTATCTGCAAAGGGATCCAGATACTTTCCTAATTTTGTCATTTCATTCCTCTTCCGTGCCACATAACCGTCCAGCACATCACTTAACCCGATGATCAACATTATAAAAAGACAAATATAACGGTAATGATTGCTGTGTTGTACCTGTGTTATGCAGAACACAAGCGGAGGAATACAGCATATCCTGCTCAGACTGATCTTGTTAGAAAGGGTTAACACAGTGAAAAAACCTCAGATGAATAATTTGATTGTATAGGATTTCATTTTATTTATGCGGGTTATACGATTTATGGCATAGAGAATCCCCCTTAGAAAAGGGAACAACCCCCATATCCCCCTTAACAAAGGGGGACAGAGGGGGTTGTAAACTTGTCCTCGTGAAAACGGGGATAGCCCAGAAAAAACACAACCCCCTGAATCGTTCGACTGAGCTCACGACGAAGTCCCCCTTTTTTAAGGGGGACTTAAACGGAATAACTCGAATGAAAATACCTATACTATGGACTTAAATACTCTGAAAATTCACTCCATCCCCCATGCCTACTATCTTTGATGCTGTTTATGGAACGGCGCTCGTCTGTGGTTCACCATACTTTTTTTTGAAACTCATATTAAGTAAACGATACCGTTCCGGCATAACACAGCGGTTGGGTTGGCTTGACACAAGAAAAGGGAAAAACTCTTGTATATGGATTCATGGCGCTT
>MHZD01000251.1:5175-6641 GCA_001828645.1 Planctomycetes bacterium RIFOXYC2_FULL_41_27
GAGAGATTTTAACAGTAAAAGCGCTTGTAAAATCCATCGAAAAAGAGTTTAATAATCTGGATATAGTAGTATCTACCAATACCAATACAGGGTTGTCCGTTGCTGAAAGGTGCTTTGGCGGTAAGGAAATTTTTTATTTTCCTCTCGACCTGAGTTGGATAGTGGACAAGGTATTAAACGCCATAGACCCTGCTTATGTAATATTGGTCGAGTTGGAGGTATGGCCCAATTTTTTGATAGCAGTAACAAAGAGACATATACCTGTAATTCTGGTGAATGCCAGGATTTCCGAAAAGTCGCTGAAATGGTATCGTGTTTTATGTAAGATTTCAAAGGGGTTCTTTGAAAGTTTGACAAATAAAGAGAATGTGTTTTGCGCAAGGACAGAGACCGATACAAAACGGCTCAGGAATCTTGGTATACCGGAGGCGCAAATTTTTACTACGGGGAATATGAAGTTTGATAATATGGTAACTGCTGTTTCGGACGATACGAAAGAACGGTTGTTGTGTCTCTTTGAAATCGGCAAGGACGACAAGGTTGTTGTCTGTGGCAGTACACACGAGGGTGAAGAGGCTATTCTTCTGAGAATTTTTAAGCAAATACGCACAAAGGTTGACAACCTAAGATTGGTGTTGGTGCCACGGCACATCGAAAGGGTTTCTGAAGTAATAAAACAAATCGAGTCTGCCGGTCTCAGATGTGTAAGAAAGACTGCGCTTGATAAAGGCAGCAAAATAGGCTCGGACAAATATGAAACGGTAATTTTGGGCGATACTATTGGGGAATTGCTCACTATCTATAGTGTTGCAGACTGCGTATTTGTTGGGAAAAGTCTTGTGCCACAAGGCGGACAAAATATGATGGAACCGGCAGGACTGGCCAAACCAATTATCGTGGGAACTCATACCTTTAATTTTAATGAGGAGGTTCAGTTACTGAAAGAAGCTGATGCCATAAAGATTGTTCAGGATGAGGCGTCGCTATCGAACGAATTTATGTATTTATTGGAGCATCCGTACGAAGCCCAGGAATTAGGAAAGAGGGCGCAAACAGTCGTAATGAAACAAAGGGGCGCTACCGAACGTAATTTAAAAGTATTAAGGAACATTTTATTGAAGGAGAGGACAGTATCAGTATGAAGAAAGGAAGGCATTTATTTACCTCAGAATCAGTATCTATGGGACATCCAGATAAGGTTGCTGACCAGATATCTGATGCCGTATTGGATGCGATGCTTGAGCAAGACTCTATGAGCAGGGTGGCATGTGAGACATTGGTTACTACCGGAGTAGCCTTTGTAGCAGGCGAAATTACCACAAAGGCAAATGTAAACATTTCCGATATCGTAAGAAATACAATAAAGGAAATTGGTTACACTGACGCCTCGATGGGGTTTGATTATAACTCTTGTGCGGTCATTACCAGTATTGGAAAACAATCCCCTGATATCTCACAAGGGGTAA
>MHZD01000251.1:6678-10221 GCA_001828645.1 Planctomycetes bacterium RIFOXYC2_FULL_41_27
CGATCAGGGTATGATGTTTGGTTATGCGTGCAATGACACGCCGGAATTGATGCCGCTTCCTATTATGCTGGCTCACCGGATTATAATAAAACATGCCGAGTTACGACAAAATGGAACATTGAAATATTTACGTCCTGATGCAAAATCACAGGTAACCGTAGAGTATGAAGACCATAAACCTGTCCGGGTGCATACGGTGGTTGTTTCTACACAGCATGCGCCTGATGTAAAGTACGAAACGATTAAAGCCGATATGATTGAAAAAGTTGCAAAACAGGTGATTCCCGCAAATTTATTGGATAGCAAAACGATTTATCATATAAACCCAACGGGGCGTTTCGTAGTCGGTGGTCCTCAGGGAGACTGTGGTCTGACAGGGCGAAAGATTATTGTGGATACGTATGGCGGCTGGGGACGTCACGGTGGCGGTGCATTTTCGGGAAAAGATCCAACGAAGGTTGACCGAAGCGCCTGCTATGCAGCCAGGCATATTGCAAAGAATGTGGTAGCTTCAGGTCTTGCAGATCGATGCGAGGCACAGGTGGCTTATGCCATCGGTGTTGCCAAACCACTTGCTATCCATATTACAACGGAAGGCACGGGCAAGGTTTCTGATGAGAAACTCACCCAAATTTGTGAAAAGGTCTTTGATATGACACCTAGAGGTATTATTGATCGGCTGAAACTAAGAAGACCAATTTACAAGATTACCGCCCGACATGGCCATTTTGGCCGTTCTGAGGATACTTTTACCTGGGAAAAGACGGATATGGTAGATGCCTTGCGAAAGGCCGCAGGCGTTTAAAATTTGACGTACTTTACCACGTAGGGTGCAGAGATACCAAGAGATTGAGAAATTGGGAGGTTGGGAAATTGCGCTTCCCAACTTTCCACATGCTCAGTTTCTCACCTTCTGGTTTTTCTCTGCGACCTTAGCGTTCTCTGTGGTGAGCTAAACTATTCCAAATATTTCAGTTTTTATTTGAATTTTACGGTAAATATCTAAAGGTATTAGTCGATAAGTTTTTTTAAGGGGGGGCTAAAACAATGAAAGAATCGTTGAGATATTTACAGAATGCAAAAGAGATACTTGCAAAGACCCCCGTTGAAGACAACGAATATACAGATATCAAACCAGTACGAGAAGCATTTGGTACTGCATATTTGGCGATGTTGGAGGCAATTAACGAAGCGCTACTTAAAAAGGGACTAAACAAAAAAGAACTACCCAAATCGGTTGATGAGTACAGAAAGGTATTGAAAAGATACTTTGCCATACATAACGGCAAGCTTATGAGATCCTTTGAGAGCCTTTACGATACATTGCACATTGCTGGATATTATAGAGGACTTATTTATAACGCAACATTAGTGAAAGATGCTATCAAAGTCACAAAAGATTTCATAGATAAATTCAGAGAGTAAATAATCGAACAAGAAAAGGAGAATTCATGAACTATGATGTAAAAGATGTAAACCTTGCACCAGGCGGCAAGAAACGCATTGAATGGGCAAGTAATGATATGCCCGTCCTGGCGCAGGTGATGGCGAGATTTGAGGAGGAAAAGCCATTAATGGGGACGAAGATGTCTGCCTGCCTTCACGTAACAGCGGAAACGGCAAACCTGGTTAGAACGCTCAAGGCCGGTGGAGCTGATGTTGTCCTTTGTGCCTCAAATCCTCTGTCCACGCAGGACGATGTTGCTTCTTCTCTCGTGAAGGATTACGGTATCCCTGTCTTCGCAATTAAAGGTGAAGATAATAAAACCTATTACAAACATATTTCATCGGCGCTGGATCACAAGCCAACAATAACAATGGATGACGGCGCTGATTTGGTTTCAGCTATTCATAAGGAACGGAAAGAACTGATACCGCAAATACTGGGGAGTATGGAAGAAACGACAACGGGTGTGATAAGATTGAAGGCAATGGAAAGGGATGGTGCCCTGAAAATACCGGTTTTTGCAGTAAACAATGCTGATACAAAACATCTTTTTGACAATCGTTACGGAACCGGACAGTCCACGCTTGATGGAATTATTCGGGCAACTGACATCCTGTTTGCCGGGAAAACAGTCGTAGTTGCAGGTTACGGATGGTGCGGGAAGGGATTCGCCATGAGGGCTAAGGGTATGGGCGCAAATGTTGTTGTTACAGAAATCAATCCAATTAAATCCCTCGAGGCTGCTATGGACGGATTCCTGGTAATGCCCATGATTGAGGCTGCAAAGATTGGCGACCTGTTTTGTACCCTGACTGGTAATGTAAGTGTAATTGGAAAAGAACATTTTGAGGTTATGAAAAACGGCGCAATCGTTTGCAATTCAGGACACTTTAATGTGGAAATTGATATTAAATCGCTTGAATCAATAGCAACAAAGGTTAATAAATCAGTAAGGAATTTTGTTGATCAATATGTGTTAAAAAATGGCAAGTCTATTTACTTACTTGGCGAGGGACGGCTCATTAATCTGGCCGCTGCAGAAGGGCACCCTGCATGCGTTATGGATATGAGTTTTGCAACTCAGGCATTGACCACTGAATATGTGATAAAGAATAAAGGCAAATTTGGTTCGAAGGTGTATGATGTACCAAAAGAGATAGACCAGTGGGTAGCCAGCTTAAAATTGAAATCAATGGGAATAACTATTGATACACTCACAAAAGAACAAGAGAAATATCTTGCTTCGTGGGAAGAAGGCACCTAATGTGTATTTCCCACATCTTTAGCCCATGAGGGCTATTGATAGTAGGCAGGTAATTTATTGCCTGCATAGAAGATGGGAAGAAAATAGTCCCGTAGGGACGGTTGACATGAACCTGCCTTAAAGATAAGAATGTGGATAGGTCAACATCAAAGTTACGATTTTGGACTTCGTCGTGATGGTTCGACAGACTCACCATGAACGGCACTGCATCCTGAGCTTGTCGAAGGATCAGTCGAACGATTTTGGATTTAAAATCGTAAATCGCAAATCACAAATCATAAATCGTAAATTTTACATGGCCATTATAAAACCATTTCGTGGGTTAAGGTACAACCAGAAGATTATTGCGGACATGTCGTCCGTTGTTACGCCTCCTTATGATGTAATTTCACCAGAGGGGCAAGAGCGGTACTATCAGATTCATCCAAACAATATCATCCGTTTGGATTTTGGAAAAGATTTCTCTGGAGATACCGAGAAAACCAACAAATATGCCCGTGCTGCCGAATTTCTCAGTAATTGGAGAAAGCAGGGGATACTCAAGCAAGAAGATGCCCCGGCGATTTATATTTATGACCAGGAGTTTTTATCTGGCGAGCGGCTGCTGGTTCGAAGAGGCTTCGTTGCTTTGGTAAAGCTGGAGCCTTTTGACAAAGGATACATCTATCCTCACGAGCAAACACTTCCCGGTCCCAAGGCTGACCGTTTAAAACTCACTCAGTCATGCCAGGCAAACCTGAGTTCCATTTTTGCCCTTTTTCCCGACGGGAATAATGAGGTCGATAGATATCTATCAGCGATGGCTGTTGCAAAACCAGAAATCGATTTTACA
>MHZD01000252.1 GCA_001828645.1 Planctomycetes bacterium RIFOXYC2_FULL_41_27
AAAATACCCTGCCAGGCTCAGACATCCGGATAAAAGAACGACGTAGCTGATAAAAATCTTCCAAAATAATTTATTTTTGAACATCACGAGTTATTCCTTAAATTTATAGCCGATCCCACGGATCGTAACTATACGGTTCGAGTAGGCTTTTAACTTTTTCCTCAGTGAAGCAATATGCACATCCACAGTCCGGTCAATGACAAATGTTTCAGCCCCTGAAACTGCATCAAGCAGTTGATCCCTTGTAAAAACGCGTCCCGGCTTGCTGGCGAGTTGGTGAAGAAGCTTGAATTCTGTAAGGGTCAGTTGAATGGGTTCATTCTTTATAGTTACCTCATGTTTATACAAATCGATTGTAAGGGTGTCTATTTTAATATAATCTTTTGTTGCCGAAGAAACTTTTGACCGCCTGAGCACCGCCTGTACGCGTGCGACGAGTTCTTTTGGGCTAAAGGGTTTTGTCACGTAATCGTCAGCGCCCAGTTTCAAACCCAGGGTTATATCCACTTCCTCCCCCCTTGCAGTCAACATGACGATGGCAGTGTTAGCAAGTTCCGGATCTGCCCTTAATTTTTTGCATACTTCGAGACCATCAATGCCGGGCAGCATAAGGTCTAATATGACAAGTTCCGGACGTTCTTTTCTTGCCAGAAACAACGCATCTTCGCCATTATAAGCGGTTACTACCTTATATCCATCCTTTTCGAGGTTGTACCTTACTAATTTTACAAGGTCTTGTTCATCATCTACAACAAGGATTTTTTCTTTTGACATAAAATTAGTGTATTTTATTTATATAAAATTGTAAACATATTGTTTTTAAATAACCAGTTGGTCTTTAGACTTTTAAGGAGACGTTCTTTAATTCCTATTAACGTTAAACCTACCCCTTCTCCTGTTTCTTCAACGTATTATTTTGAATAACTTAAAAAAATAAATTGATTGAGTTTTACCTATACACGCTATAATCTCAATTTTTTACATTGTTTTAAAGGATGAAATTGTTTTCCCTGTGTATGAAATGTCCGTAATGAGCTTTTCAATATTTCCACCCGGTAAGGCATAGGCGACAAATATTTCATCTGCCAGTCCTGCCATTAAACGGTTCCTCTGGTTGGCGGTTTCTCTGGTAACTCGTTTAACTTTTTCGTCAAATGGTGTAACGATCAACAATCTTTTTTTGTCTAAGGAGCCCTTTAATTCTGGTTCTAGTCTCTTTTTAAGACCTCGTGCCAGTACAAGTATGATGGGCTATTTACCTTTGAGCAGGTAATGCAGCAAATCTTTTTCTATTTTGGAATGGAAACCTGATATGACAAAAACACCTTTTTCTCTTTGTTCAATTGCCCAGTCATACGATTTGAGGATTATATCTGCAGGATATTTGCGAGAACACAAAAAAACGATTTTGTAATTTATAAGTAATTGTTTATTTCCTACATAATTCAGTCTTTCTGAGTATTACATCAACATTTTCTTTTATAACCTTCATTCCGTTTAAAAACTTAATAAGCGCCTGAGTATTAATGACATATTTGTTCATGCCTAATCACCGGCTTCATCCGATATATGCCTTTGAGAACCCTGACTAAGTTTCTTCAACTCTTCTTCCACCTCTGCATAATTGATGTCATAATTTTTAAAGATACCTCCAATTCCCAAATTAATATCATTACCACTCTATTCTATCTAAATATTCATTCATTATTCAAACAATCTCAATCCTCTGTGTCCAATTCTTTGCCCATACGATATTTGTAACAATTCGCCCCCTCCCCTAACCCCTCCCACCAGGGGCAGGGAATACTATACTCATTGTTCCCTTGTATTCCTCCCCCTTGATGGGGGAGGTTTAGGTGGGGGTGAACTGTTACCTTTCGGTTTGTATTTTGTCGCTACTACTTTTTACCAACCAGCAACGATTGTGCTGTAGAAAGCCCTTTCCCTAACGCTACAGGATATCCAGCTTCATAAAGACCCTTTTCCAAGGCAGCGATGGCAACAATGATGTCAAAGTCGTTCACATAACCCATATGACCAATCCTGATAATTTTTCCTCTTAATTCATCCTGGCCACCCGTAAAGGTCACCCCTGTTTCATCGCGCAGCTTTTTGATAATCTTATCTACATCCACACCTTTGGGCGCCTTAATTGCGGTTAAAACATTGCTTGAATATTCACCGGCAAAGAGTTCCAATCCCAGCGCCTTTGCGCTTTCCCGCGTTGCATAGGCAAGACGGGCATGTCTCTTCCACACGTTCTCAATCCCTTCCTTTTTGATCATGTCCAGGGCTGTCTTCATAGCCATAACCAGTGAAACGGCAGGGGTAAAAGGGGTTGTTTTATCCTTTAATCCCTTTCGCATCTTTCTGAAATCCCAATAATATCTGGGTAAATCTGTCTTTTCAATGACACCCCAGGCGCTGCTGTTCACACAAACAAAGGCCAGACCGGGCGGCATCATGCACCCCTTCTGAGAACCAGTGATTGCAACGTCGATATTCCATTCGTCCATCAACAATGGATGGACGCCGATTCCCGTAATGGCATCAACGACGAGTAATGCGCCGTGTTTCTTTACGATGGGGGAAATGGACTTTATATCATGTACTACACCCGTAGAGGTTTCGCATTGCGTGGTAAATACCACATTAATTCCTGGCGTCTTTTTGAGCGCAGCCTTGATGTCTGCTGGATTTACCGCCTTGCCGTTCTCAACATCAATGGTGATGGTTTCAATACCAAAACACTTACATAACTCTGCCCAGCGTTCACCGAATTTTCCGCTAATGACCACGAGCGCCTTATTCCCTTTAGACAGGACATTTGCAACACATGCCTCCATAGCCCCTGTTCCGGAGGACATGAGGGTAAAGACCTCGCCTGTCTTTGTCTGAAACAGATATTTTAAATCCTCGCTCATTTCGTAAAAGATTTGAGAGAACTGCGGCGTCCTGTGATGGATCATTGGCTGTGCCTCGGCCAGTGTGACCTCGGGTGGCACCATCGTTGGGCCGGGCGTAAATAGATAGTTCTTTTTCATGATAGCATTATTCCACATTACAAACTAAACGGATATAAAGAAAAATCATTATATGAAAATGAGCATGAGAGTCAAGAAAGAAAACACGGTTGAAAAGGAGAAATACTGTTTTAGTTTTGCATAAAAACGATCTGCGTGTAAAATAATGTCAAGCCATTAATATTTTTGGAAATTATAAGCGATATTAACAATTTGGCCTTTGAAAAATTCTCGTCTAAGTAAAAATTTATCCGCATGAAAACCCCCTCACCCAACCTCTCCAAGGGGAGAGGGATTTTTCCCTCCCTCGATGAGAGGGATTAAGGGAGAGATCTTTTCTCTTTGAGGTAAAGCCCGAAGGGCTGACAGAGTATAGCCCAGGGCGATAGCCCTGGGATAAGGATTTAATAATATTTTTAGCCCTGAAAGGGCGACACATTATCGTAATGCAATGACATTGCCCACAAGGGGAGAGGGATTAAGGGAGGGTGTTATATTTATTGTATAGGAATTTTCATTTTATGTATACGGATTACAGGGCAGATGAGGTATAAAAATCCCCCTTAAAAAAGGGGGCAAGGGGGTTGTAAACTTGTCCTCGTGAAAACGGGGAATAACCCCTGAAAAAACACAACCCCCTGGATCGTTCGACTGAGCTCACGACGAAGTCCCCCTTTGTTAAGGGGGACTAACTTAAAAATGAACATTACATGTATTGGTGCAGCAAGAACCGTTACAGGTTCCTGTTATCATATCCAGACGGAAGATGCAAATATCCTTGTCGATTGTGGCGCCTTCCAGGGAACGAAAGACAATGAAAAAAGGAATGGAGAACCGTTTCCATTTCATGCTCCAAAAATTCAATATCTCGTATTAACCCACGCCCATATAGACCATTCAGGACTCATTCCAAAACTCGTGAAGGATGGTTTTAAAGGAAAGATACTTGCTACAAGCGCCACTGTGGATTTGTGTGGTGTCATGCTGCTGGATTCCGCACACATACACGAACGGGATGCCGAATGGGAGAACAAAAGGCGATTAAGGGCTGGAAAGCCGCCTGTGAAGCCGTTGTATACCATCCAGGAGGCTGCGGACAGTCTGGCTTACTTTCAAGGGGTCGTTTATAACAAAAGCATAGATTTGGGGAATGGGATCAGGGTGCGTTTCCAGGATGCAGGGCACATACTGGGTTCTTCCATAGTTGAGTTATGGGTAAAGGAAGATGAGTATGAAAAGAAGCTGATCTTCTCCGGCGATCTCGGCCAGAAGAATTTACCCTTAATTAAAGACCCGACACCTATTGATGAAGGGGATTTTGTATTTGTTGAATCAACGTACGGTAACCGGAAACACAAGGGAATTACAGAAACCATCGATGAATTTGCCCATGCAATAGCAGAATCTCTTAAAATGGGCGGCAATGTGATTATTCCTGCCTTTGCTGTGGGACGGACGCAGGATATTCTTTATATTTTGAATCAATTATCCAGGGAGGGGAAATTAGACCATCTTCAGGTCTTTGTGGATAGCCCCATGGCCATGCAGGCTACCCGCATTACGTTAAAACATCCGGAATGCCTTGATAAAGAAACCCGGGAACTTATGAAAACCGGACAATTCCCCAGGGGCACGCTTACCTTGAAGTTTACGGAATCGGTTGAAGATTCAATGGCAATCAACAGGATTAAGAGTTCGGCTATTATCATATCTGCAAGCGGGATGTGCGAAGCGGGTCGCATTCGGCATCATTTAAAGCATAACCTCTGGCGTTCGGAATGCAGTGTCATCTTTGTTGGATTCCAGGCACAAGGCACTTTAGGACGTCGTATCATTGAAGGGGTAAAAAAGGTAAAGATATTTGGGGAAGAGATAGCCGTAAATGCCCGGATTTACACGATCGGCGGTCTTTCAGCCCATGCCGACCGCGATGAGCTGCTGGACTGGCTCGGCAAATTCAAAAAGAAGCCCCGGCGTGTTTTTGTAATGCACGGTGAAGAAGAAACTGCCCTGAGATTTGCCGAAACTATTCGAGAACAATTGAAACTGGATGCTTATGCACCAGCGATGCTGGAGGAGATACAAATATAGTAAGCAACTTTTTGCATAAATTTCAGATTTACAATTTTAGACTTCGTCGTGAGCTCAGTCGAACGATTTACGAGTTTTTTCAATCACAAATCGTAATTCGTAAATCGCAAATTTTACAAATAACGTTTAAAAAATAAGAAACAACATATATCTTACCTAACCTTCGCTGTTATCGATTTCTTCAGGCAACCCGAGTTAAAAGCGACCTTTGCAGTACCTTTCTTTTTATGGGCAGTTATTGTGAACGTAATCTGACCATTGGTGTCTGTCGTATTACTGGTTGATGAAATCAATATGAGCTTTTTCCCAGCCGCATTAACCTTTACCTCCACCGTCTCGCCTTCTGCCGGGTAGTCGTACTCACCTGTTACTGTTACCACTACTTCAGCACTTTCTTCCTTATTGAGTGATAGTTTATCCGGAAATACGGTTATCGATCCCAGGCATTTTGAATCCCGGAATTGCGAGATGGTTTGTTTGACATTGTTTATCGACAGGGCGTTATTGGCGTCCTCCGCGCCGGTAGCAATGCCGTTATAAGACACATTCGGATTCGAAAAATGGCTGACCCTCGTTTCAGCGCTGGTGCAATACGCCATGACCGAAGTGTAAGGATAAAAACAGTATCCGTGTGAATATGTGAATACTCCACCAGTTGCGTTAATGGCTTCATGATCACAGCCCATATTGTGTCCCATTTCATGTACCAAGGTTTGATCTGAACAGTACGACTGGGCAGTCCTACCCACCTGAACTACCGAAAATGCCCGTTTTTCAAAAGAACTACTCAGCGATGTCATCAGCCATCCCCTACCACATGCATCATTACCGCCTTCTATGCCCTTATAAATCCTCAATAAAGTAACTAAATCTGCGCCCAATTGATTACGCAGGGCAGCTATTCCTGAAAAGACGTCATTCCCGTTCGTCACATCATCAAGGGCATCTCTCGTTGCTCCACTGTCTGCATAACCAACCTCCTTGAGCCCGACAACCCGTGCAGTAAGGCTGACGTCGCTGTTTGCATAGGAGGTGTTTGCCACACCTGCCAGGTAACTGATTAGGGCGACAAGCTCATCGCCTGGATATGCCTCCGCAAAACCGTTGGTATACAGGACAAGCACGTCGAAAAACGAGCCATCGTCTTTCTTTGCAGAAGGAGGCGTGTCCTTGCTCTCTTCGTCAGGTAATATACCGTAAGGTGGAATCAAGCCTCCATCATCGATCGGAGCGGCTTTGTCAGGATCAAGCTTAAAGATTCGGTGAGTGTTCGTGTTTCGGACAGGTTCTATCTTGTAAATCTCATCCTTCAATTCAATTCTGCCAAAAAGCACATTGCCACAGAATGACAGAACGACTGATCCATCCAGATTTTCCGGCCTTCCAATCCATGTTACGCTTCCCTTCAACCCTGCAAGAAATTTCGTA
>MHZD01000253.1 GCA_001828645.1 Planctomycetes bacterium RIFOXYC2_FULL_41_27
GTATCTGCTAGTCTAATTCCTTTCCTTGAACATAGCGATGCAAATAGGGCACTGATGGGTTCTAATATGCAAAGGCAGGCAGTTCCGTTGTTAATAACAGAGCCTCCAATAGTGGCTACGGGAATGGAGAAGGTTGTTGCTCAAAATTCAAGCATGACGGTGCAGGCTGAGAACGCAGGGACGGTAACAAAGGTAACAGCTTGTGAAATTGTAATAAACGATAGAGATGTCTATGAACTGAGGAAATTTGTAGAGCTCAATGAAGGCACCTGTTTGAATCAAAAACCAATAGTTATTGAAGGACAGAAGATAAAGAAGGGAGAGATTATTGCGGATGGCGCTGCAACATGGAATGGAGAATTGAGTCTGGGTAAAAATGTGTTGGTAGCTTTCATGACGTGGGATGGGTACAACTTTGAGGATGCAATAGTTATCAGCGAAGCGTTGTTAAAAGATGATCGATTTACTTCCTTACATAGGGATGAGTTTGAAGTAGAAATTAGAGAAACAAAGTTGGGAAGAGAAGAATTTACGCGTGACATTCCTAATGTTTCAGAGAAGGCATTAAGAAATCTTGATGAAAATGGCGTAATACGGATTGGAACAAAGGTAAAACCAGGAGATATCCTTGTAGGTAAGATCGCACCAAAAAGCAGGAGCGAATTGTCTCCTGAAGAAAAATTGTTGCACGCTATTTTTGGTCGTGCAGGCGAAGATGTAAAAAATGAATCGCTGGAAGTGTCATCTGGTATGGAGGGTATCATTATAAATACCCAGGTATTTTCAAGAAAGTCTTACCTCTCAGATGATAAAAGACAAAAAATATTGCAAGAAATAAATGATATTGAAACGAAATACGATGAACAAATCTCAAAAGAATTTGTCAAAATGTTAAAAGCAATTGATGAAGAAATTAAAGAACCTTTGGTAGATATACAGACAGGACAGACATATGCTATTGAACGTGGTATGTCGGCGAAAGCAATTCTCACGTTAGAAGAACGTTTTGACATCGAAAATATAAAGTTTAGCAATAAAAAGAAAAAGGAAAAGGCCTTAGAAATAAGTAGTGAATATTGTGAAAAAATTGAGTTATTGAAAGATGATAGAGATAGGAAGATTAATCATTTAAAACGGGGTGATGAATTACCAACAGGAGTATTGGAGCTTGCCAAAGTATCGATTGCCACAAAGAGAAAGCTGTCGGTGGGCGACAAGATGGCGGGCAGGCATGGGAATAAAGGTGTTATTTCTAAGATTCTCCCTGAAGAGGACATGCCATTTTTAGCAGATGGAACACGAGTGGAAATGCTGCTGAATCCACTGGGTGTGCCTTCGAGGATGAATGTAGGACAAATTCTTGAGACCCATTTGGGTTGGGCTGCGAAAAAATTAGGGTTCCGAACAGTAACACCAATTTTTGATGGTGCAACGGAAGAAGAAATTCGGTTGACCTTAAAAGAGGCTGGTTTGACTGTAGATGGCAAAAGTGTTTTGTATGATGGACGGACGGGAGAACCTTTCGAGCAAAAGGTTACCGTTGGCTATATGTATATGCTTAAGCTGCATCATCTAGTAGACGAAAAAGTACATGCAAGGGCAACAGGTCCGTACTCGTTGATTACGCAGCAACCGCTAGGTGGAAAGGCAAGATTTGGCGGTCAGAGGTTTGGTGAAATGGAAGTATGGGCCCTTGAAGCATATGGCGCTGCGCACAATTTGCAGGAATTGCTTACCGTGAAAAGTGATGATGTAGAGGGAAGGACAAAGATATATGAGTCGATGGTAAAGGGTGAGAACACTTTAGAGGCTGGCACCCCTGCATCGTTTGAAGTGCTTTCTAACGAAATTGCCGGCTTGGGTTTGAGCTTGAAATTAGAGAAGACAAAGATGGAAGTTTTAAAAGAGTAATAGAAAGAATTCTAAAATGACAGATATCGTGTACGATAAAATTAATGAATATGGTTCTGTGAAAATATCTCTCGCATCCCCGGAAGATATCAGAAGCTGGTCTTATGGCGAAGTAAAAAAGCCGGAAACGATTAATTATCGAACGTACAGGGCAGAAAAAGATGGCTTGTTCTGTGAACGCATTTTTGGACCGGAACGCAATTGGGAATGTTTTTGCGGAAAATATAAAGGAATAAAACATAAAGGGATTATATGTGATCGATGTGGTGTAAAGATTACCCATTCGCGTGTTAGAAGAAAACGTATGGGGCATATTAATTTGGCGGCGCCCATTGTCCATATCTGGTTCTTTAAGGCAATGCCATCCCGATTAGGTACACTTCTGGGGATGAAGATCACCTCTTTGGAAAGGATTATTTATTTTCAAGACTACGTTGTAATTGATACCGGGAGTACTCCTCTTAAAGAGTATCAAATGCTCAGTGAAGAGGAATATAAAGCGAACAAGGAGAAGTATGGTGAACAGTCCTTCAAGGCAGGAATGGGTGCTGAGGCAATACGAACATTACTGCAAAAGCTTGATTTGGTAGCGTTATCAAAAGAACTTCGGGAGGATCTGAATCAAACGAAATCCAAACAACGTGCGAAAGAAATAATTAAAAGACTTGAGATTGTAGAAGCGTTTAGAGACTCTGGAAATAAGCCAGAGTGGATGGTTCTCAGTGTTGTTCCTGTTATTCCGCCTGATTTAAGACCGTTGGTTCTTTTGGGAAGTGGGAATTTTGCTACCTCTGATCTCAACGACCTTTACAGGAGGATTATTAATAGAAATAATCGCCTAAAAAAGTTAATCGATCTGAATGCGCCTGAAGTAATTATAAGAAACGAAAAAAGGATGCTACAACAGGCCGTCGATGCATTGTTTGATAACGCCAGGGGAAAACGTCCCGTGTTGGGCAGTAATAACAGGCCTTTGAAATCATTAACCGATATGATAAAAGGCAAGCAGGGGCGTTTCAGGGAAAACTTGCTTGGAAAAAGAGTCGACTATTCGGCTCGTTCAGTGATTGTGGTAGGCCCTGAGTTGAAATTACACCAATGCGGTTTACCAAAGAAAATAGCATTGGAGTTATTTCAGCCATTTATTATAAGGAGACTAAAAGAACTAGGGCTTGCGGATACGATTAAGAGTGCAAAGAAAATGTTAGGGCGCAAGGACAAGGAAGTTTGGGATATCCTTGATGAAGTAGTTAAGCGGCATCCCGTGCTGCTCAATAGAGCGCCAACATTACATAGAATGGGTATTCAAGCCTTTGAGCCGATACTCGTAGAGGGTAATGCCATTAAATTGCATCCATTGGTTTGCCGTGGTTTTAATGCAGATTTCGACGGTGATCAGATGGCTGTTCATCTTCCTCTTTCAATCGAGGCACAGGCGGAAGCCATTACTTTATTGTTATCTACGAATAATATTTTTTCCCCAGCTTCAGGCGAACCGATCATAGCGCCAACTCAGGATATTGTTTTAGGGTGTTCTTATCTCACCATGAGTTTACAAGATGAGTCTGAGGAAAAGATCCACAGGTTTAGCGGCCCAGACGAGGCAATATATGCGTTATCTGTAAAAAAAGTATATCTGCATAAAAAGATTGAGATAAGGCTGAAGCAAACAAAAATTGTTAAGGATAAAGCGGGTGCTGAAGAGCCTAAAAATGGTCTATGCAAAACGACAGTTGGGCGTGTCATTTTCAATAGTATATTACCGGAAGGGATGCCCTTTTATAATTACA
>MHZD01000254.1:0-544 GCA_001828645.1 Planctomycetes bacterium RIFOXYC2_FULL_41_27
AATATTACAAAGGATTAACCGATAATTTATACATCACAGCATTCTTTGATATTCTGTTTTGTAGAAGATGAAAGAATGCTATGCCAGGAAAGGCAATAAGGTTAGCCGAAGAAATAAGCGTTCAACCTTCGCTCTTAGCGGAACGTTTTTTGTGGAGCTGAGAGGGAAGGGAATGACTTGGGCAAAAATAGTATGAAAGAAGGTGATTATAAAATAGCAAAGGAATTTGAGTAATTCTTGCTGACTACTGGTGTAGGAATATCCTTATGTGTTGTGTCTAAACCAGAATCCAGAACTGCAATCATGATGCCTGTGCCATCATATCCGTAATCCTCCCAAACGTTATCTGCATGAATACTTTTATATCTGTAAAGAGAACAGGAAAAGAGAGATGCTTTTCTTAGATTAAATGAATTGTAGTTACAGTAAGGTATTTGCCTTCAAAACCTCTTTACAAGCCTGAAACACGTCGTCGGCGCTTATACTTTTCATACAAATCATCGTATCGCAGTTCCCCTTATAACACGGGGAACAATGCACATCA
>MHZD01000254.1:591-721 GCA_001828645.1 Planctomycetes bacterium RIFOXYC2_FULL_41_27
ACAATGCACATCAGCAACCAACTTTTTCCCCCGTTTATAAAGGTCAATTTCCTGATGACAGGTGGAACCAAAAAAGGCGATAACTAATTTTTTCAAAGCGATAGCCAGGTGCAAGGCAAGGGTATCCCCC
>MHZD01000254.1:848-1075 GCA_001828645.1 Planctomycetes bacterium RIFOXYC2_FULL_41_27
CGCCCAGGAGTACCACCTGTGCTCCAAGTTCTTTTGACAACCGGTCAGCAAGTTCAACAAAGCCGCCAATTTCCCATCGCTTTGTAGCGAACCTCTTCCCGGCGCCTGTGTTTAATCCAATAATTAATCTGCCATTATTAATCCCCCATTGCTTCACTAACTGTTCACCGTATGCTATGTATTTCTGTGGGAGGTTAATTACATATTCCCCATGTTTTTCCTCTAAC
>MHZD01000255.1 GCA_001828645.1 Planctomycetes bacterium RIFOXYC2_FULL_41_27
TTGTGTTAAGTTTCCTCTTCCGGAGAAAGGGATGCGTATCTTTATAAAATAGATAAATGCCAGAAGGAAGAAAATTGAAACAAGTATATCCTCCCGGTAGCAAACGGCATTGACGGTTTCTGTAAGAAGGGGATGGGACAAGAACAGTAGAGTGGCCAATATAGAGAGTGACGAGTTTCGGGAGATGCTTTTTATGAACAGGTAGAATAAGAATACATTGATGGTGTGTAATATGACATTGGTGAGATGATAGCCAAGTGGATTCTGCCGCCATATGGCATAATCGAAAAAATACGTCAAAGTGACGACCGGTCGATAGCTGAGTTCTCCTGAAAGGGGCAAATAATCTTTCGTGAACAGCTTTGGCAGATTTCCCAGAGATTTGATGAAATAATTTTCAGTAATGACGTAGGCATCGTCATAAACAAAGGTGTTAGGAAGTGTATTAAGATACAAAAGAATGGAAATAAGGATAATAATGAGGGGCAGGATTTTCTCCAACCTGGGCTGTCTTTTGGTCACGCTTTTTCTCTGTAAGGACTAATGAATCAATTGATAAATGCTGGATAGGTTCTAAGGAGCAGCGAAACCACAGATTTCACAGATTACACAGATTTTACAATATGTGATTTTATAGATATCTTTTATCTGTGTAATCTGTGAAATCCGGGTAATCTGTGGTTCAATAGTTTTTGTCTTACGTTTTACAGCTAGGATTTTTTCAGTTTGAAAATGAGCCAGTTCTTATCGTTCGTATGGATTAGTGCATAGCGTCCTTTTAATTTTTTACCTGTAAGATGAAATACAATCTTGTCCTTTTCCCTTGATTCTAGCTCATATTCTCCCTTATCCCATACCTCAACGACACCAGCCCCGTAGTGTCCCTCAGGTATTACCCCCTCGAAATCAATGTAATCAAGCGGGTGATCTTCTACGGATACAGCAAGCCTTTTGATTCCAGGCTCTTCTGGCAGACCTTTTGGGACAGCCCAACTCTTAAGCACCCCATCCATCTCCAACCGGAAATCAAAATGAAGATGTGTTGCCTTATGCTTTTGGATAACGAAACGAGACATTATTATCTGGTATTTCTTTAATCATTTCATTATAAGCTGTTTTATGAGGTTATTCAGCGATTTGGCTCTGTATTAATGCATTGATTATCATACAAATTGAGCGGTTTAGAATCAATACAGATTGAAACAAATTTATGCTGGGTGAAGCAAAGCGCACCTATAGTCAATTACAAAAGAAAGTTGTCATTCCTGGCCGCCTTGCCTGCATGGCAGTTGTTGAACATGACAATGGTCTTTCTGGCGGAATCGGCTATATTCTTTATGTCCGACACAAAAATGACAAGAATAATCACAGAGACACAGAGGCACGGAGAATATTGAATAAACGGTTTATAGACTGCTGTATCAAACACACCCCTGAATCCTCTCTTGATAGAGGGGACTTAAAATTCAAGATTCTTTACTTGCTTTGTGACCTCAGTGTCTGTGGTATTCATAGTCCCCATTTTTTGTTGATCTCACGTAAAATATTTTGTACAGTGAAGCCATAATGCTCGGCTATCACATTTGATGGCGCAGAGGCGCCATACCGGTCAACACCAATAATAAGGCCGTCCAATCCAACAAATTCATACCAATCATTTTTGGCTGCTGCCTCAATGGCCACTCGTTTCTTACATGCTGGTGGAAGTATGCTCTTCCTGTACTCATCAGAATTTGACCTGAATAACTCAAAACTCGGCATGCTAATGAGTTTCGCTTTGGCCCCTTTACTCTGTAATTGCAGCGTGGCTTCAAGGGCAATGGCAACCTCAGAACCCGACGCCAGGAGTATGATATCGGGATTACCCTCTGAATCTTTTAATACATAAGCGCCGTATTTCAAATGGCTTTGTGATGGATACATCGAACGGTTAATTACCGGGATATCCTGTCGTGATAGGATCAATGCCGTTGGGCCGTCTGTATGATTCAGCGCCGCTACCCATGCAGCCGCCGTTTCGGTGGCATCCGACGGCCGTATCACGAGCAGATTTGGAATCAATCGCAAGGACGTTAAATG
Source organism: Planctomycetes bacterium RIFOXYC2_FULL_41_27 (assembly GCA_001828645.1). Taxonomy (GTDB): domain Bacteria; phylum Planctomycetota; class Brocadiia; order Brocadiales; family Brocadiaceae; genus Wunengus; species Wunengus californicus. The sequence continues at coordinate 2,080 of MHZD01000255.1, forward strand.
TTCGACCGGCTGGTGGGTAGGCCCGTCCTCTCCCAACAAAATACTATCGTGGGTAAATACATAGATTACCTGTATTCTCATCATGGCGGCAAGCCGGATGGAAGGTCGCATGTAATCTGAAAAGGTGAGAAAAGTCGAGCCAAAGGGAATGATCCCTCCATAAAGCGCCATACCATTTAATATGCCTCCCATGGCATGCTCCCTGACACCAAAGTGGATATTCCTGCCTTCAAATTTATTTTTATCAATTGAAGAGGAGTTTTTGATGTAGGTCTTTGTCGATGGACAAAGGTCGGCAGAACCACCCATAAAACCGGGTATCCGTTGTGCAATCACCTGCATCATCTCCCCCGAAGCTATGCGGGTGGCTACCGGGTCTTTCTTGATAGTTTTCAGTAATTCAGATTCCAGATTTTCCGGGATTTCCTTTTTAAAGTAGGTATCCCACAATCGAGACATATTTGCGTCTTTTCTGATATATTTCTTAAACTGTGTCTGCCAGTTCTCGTATTCCTCTTTTAGTTCGGTTACACGACTCTGGCAAAGCTGCTTTACTTCTTCCGGAATGTAAAAAGGCTTGTCTTTAGGCCAACGGAGGCTTTCTTTTGTTAATTCGAGTTCTTTAGCTCCCAGCGGTTCGCCGTGAATGGAGGCTGTATCCTGTCTATTCGGACTGCCCTTACCAATGTGGGTTCTGGCGATAATCAGCGAAGGTCTCTCTTTTTCTCCTCGTGCTGTCTCGATAGCTTCAGCGATTTCAGTATGGTTATGTCCGTCTATCTTGAAAACACGCCAGTTATAGGCCTCGAATCGTTTTGCCACATCTTCTGTAAAAGCAAGAGACGTGCTTCCCTCGATCGTAATTTGGTTACAATCGTAGATATAAATTATATTGGCAAGACCAAGGTGTCCGGCAAACGATGCGGCTTCGGAGGTTATCCCTTCCATCAGATCGCCGTCACTCACTACACCGTAAATATAATGGTCGATAATCTTCATGCCGCCCTTATTAAACCGATCTGCCAAGATTCTTTCTGCCAGCGCCATACCGACCCCATTGGCAAATCCCTGACCTAAAGGTCCTGTGGTAGATTCCACTCCAGGGGTATGCCCGTATTCAGGGTGGCCAGGGGTTTTACTTCCAAATTGCCGGAATTGTTTTATGTCATCTAAAGATAAATCATAGCCAAAGAGATTTAAAAGGGCATACAGAAGCATGGAACCATGCCCAGCAGACAGGATGAATCGGTCACGATTAGGCCATTGTGGGTCGTGGGGATTAAATCGAAGGAATTGCATCCAGAGCACAAATGCAACGTCGGCAAATCCCATAGGAAGGCCGGGATGACCTGACTGCGCTTTCTCTACGGCATCAGCGGAAAGCATTCTTAAGGTATTTACGGCAAGTTCGACTTTGTGTTTGTCTATTTTATGTATCAACATCTTAATTTAATCCGGACACAGATTCCCTCAGATAAACACAGATAAAAATTACATTTCTTTAATCCAGATAATCAGTGTTTATCTGCGTCCGAAAATATCTTATAACAACTCGCCCAGTTTCTTTGATTTCAGTGTGGCGGCCTCTACGGCGTTTATAACGGCGGATTTGAACCCAAAATCTTCTAATTTGCTTAATCCTTCAATGGTAGTTCCTCCCGGTGATGTCACGGCATCCTTTAACTGTGCCGGGTGCTGCCCTGTTTCCAGTACCATCTTAGCAGCCCCCATCACGGTCTGTGCTGCAAGGGCCGTAGCCACGTCTCTGGGTAAACCCATCTTGACTCCCCCATCAGACAACGCCTCGATAAACAAATAGACGTATGCAGGACCGCTTCCGCTCAGACCTGTTACGGCATCAAGATACTTTTCATCCAGCCGGAATACCTTTCCAACGGCATTAAATAAATTATGAACCAACTGCCCATCGGCGTCATTTGCAGCCTTGCCCAGGGCAAATGCCGTTGCTGAAACGCCTATGAGACATGGTGTGTTGGGCATCACGCGGATGATTCGGACACCTGCCTGTAGCCTGGATTCAATAAATCGTATTGGTATACCTGCTGCAATGGACACCACCAAGTGGCGGCTGGTAATTTCATTCTTCAACGAGGTGAGTGCCTCGCTCATTATTTGCGGCTTCACAGCCAGTATAATGACATCCGCAAAGGAAATTACATCCCTGTTGTTCTGAGTGGTCTTTACACCGATCTCTTTAGTCAACATTTTGCATCGTTCTACAACTACATCACTAACCATGATATTGCCGGCTTCACTCAGTTTTGCATTAATGATGCCCTTGCAGAGTGCCTCTCCCATCTTCCCTCCTCCGATGAATCCAATCTTTTCTTTTAGCATACGATACCATTCCTTTTTAAATAATTATTAGGGGATGTAAGGGTTAAAAATCTTCAACCCCTACATTAAATTAGTGTTAAACAAGCTTCGGATTTTCGTGGATTATATCCTTATTTTTACATACGTCAAGGACGGAATATTGCGAATGGAAACAGTTGTATCAGTAAAAGTTGCTTTGACACTTTTACTATATTCACATATAATTTCTAAAGTAATTACTGTGTGAGATATCAAATCGACTGTCTTTAGGCACTTTCTTATTTGTGCAACCGAAGCGGTTACTCTATTACCAGTATGGACTTTCAAAACATCAAATAAGACACAAGGGAGAGAATAAATGGATCAGAAGGAAGAAAAGGGATACACTCCTTACCAACAAAAGGTTATCAGGCGTTTTTATGAAAACAAAGACCTTCGTCTTATCCAGAAGTTGGGAGAGTTAGTGTCAAATTTATATATAGAAACGAACGAAAAAAAGCGGGAATCAGGGTGGAAGAGGATAAAGGAAATACTTATCGACTTAAAAGTACATCCGCACGAGGTAGAATTTCTGACCAAAGATAAAAATCTTACCGTGATTTCAAAAAAATTGGCAGAGATGTTTTAATGTGAAGCGTTTGTTACAGCATTGGGTGGGGGATAAACCCTCACCCGCTCCATAACTCTATATTATTTCACCTTACCGGACTTTTTTTGTTTTTTGTACAGGGAGAAATAACCCTCGGCCTCTTTGTCCATCCCTTTAGCCTTGTAGGTATTGCCAATATCATTATAAATCTCTATATTCGCCGGGTTCGACATTACGGCCGTCTGAAAGGCAGTAATCGCATCATCGTATTGTTTCTTCTTGATATAATTTTTTCCCAGGCGATATTGGGCATCTGAATTACCCATATTAACTTCGACCGTTCTGTTGTAATATTGGATGGCTTCGTCTGTGTTTCCTGTCTTATCATACAGGTGGGCTATGTTATAAAGTGCATTTTCATGGATCGGGTCTATATCCAGCGCCTTTTTGAACTCAGCCAACGCCTCTTTATCCGACCCCTTCATTGAATATACTATACCCAGGTTCGAGTAAGAGGTTGCCAGATTTGGGTCAAATTCTATACGTTTCTTTAATATCTGCACGGCATCGTCATATTTGCCGACTTTCGCATATGCTATTCCTAATAAGAAATAAGTAGACCTGTGATCCGGACTGATTTGAAGGGTCTTTTTAAAGCTTTCAATGGCCTTATCATAGATACCTTTATCAAAATATGCAGTACCCAGATTGTAGCAGGCGTCGTAGTCTTCGGGTTTTCGTTCTATAACCTTCTGAAGCGCCTCAATCGCTTCGTCATACCTTTCCTTCTGCAAGTAAGCAATACCCATATTTTTATATGCAT
>MHZD01000256.1 GCA_001828645.1 Planctomycetes bacterium RIFOXYC2_FULL_41_27
ATAGTTTTGTGCTTCCCATTTTTAATGACCACTCTGTACCGTAATCCAAATTACTTTTAAGATCAACTTCTAAAATCAGCACTTCGATAAATACTTGTTGAGGAGTTGCGTCTATAGCCTCTATAATCGCCTTAATACCTCTATAATCACTCGGCAGTGCCTTAACGACAATGGTATTTGTTTTTGAATCGGCAACGATCTTCATTGCCTCAAGCTGTTTCTTCCCCAGCGGTTTAGGCTGCGCAGCCATTTTTTCATTGTAAATTTGTGTTAGAACAGGCACAATAGTTTCGGCTTTTTGATGTTGCACTTTATATACATATATTTTGAGTTCTTCTTCTAACTCTGATGGAGGAACGTCCACGTTTTTTATCCAAAGGTCGATTTTCGGTAAGAGTTCCGGCACTCTGGTAGCGATTAACATCTTGTTAGTGTCAGAAAATGGCACGAAGTTGAATTCGCCCTCACCGCCTACCTTTCCGCCCATCGATTGTGCAATGGCGGCAAGATCTTTTGCCATATTTCTTGCATCGACATATTTGAAATCGTAAAATTTTACGGCTTTGCCGGCAAAGAATGGCACATCGAAGGTCTTTACTAAGGTAAGTAGTTTTTCCATATTCGAGGCAGTTTCGATGAGTATGATATACGGGGAGTCGCCGTGAGTAACTATATTTCCAATCCCAGTCATAAATGGTTTTATCGTAGCATTCAAATTCTTTGGGTTTTCGTATTGAAGAGGCACTATTTGAATAATGATATCTTTACTCCAGGGGGGGATTTTATCTCCGGAAATAACAATATTTGCTTCCTGTCTGGATTCTGCTTTCGGAAGTACTCTATAGAGATCCCCGTCCTTTATTATTGCAAAATCATACACATAAAGCAGTGTGTTGAGCATCGAAAGGAGTTCTTCTTTATAGACCTGCCCAGTGGCGTGAAGATTGATTGTACCCCCGACTCTTCTATCTAAAATATAGTTAACGTTAAGAATCTCGCCTAAAATAACCTGTAAAACATCCTTTATTTCTGCGTTATCAAAATTTAAAGCGACATCGATTTTATCGCCTGTATATTCAGGTTTGTGAAGAGAAGGTTCCGGTTTTTTGCGTTCCTCCGGATATACAAATTTATCCGGTATACCCTCCTTTCTCTCCTCTACAACCTCTTTTTTTGGTGAGATTTCATATTCCCAGGGTTTTTTCTCTACCGCCTCGGTTGTTGTAGAAAGTGTTACTGGTTTTTTAAATGGAACAAAATCAGACTGCCTTACCTGGGTTTCTTTACAACCAATTACAAGCAAAACAAGAATCGATGCATAGACGCATTTGTTCATCAATAAATCTCCCATAAGTGGGTAAGTTTTTTGTTTATTATACAACCATAATTTTTATTTATGTCATGCATTATAAGGAAGTACAACTAAAATAGCTTATAAAGTATGCGCTTTTATACTTCAGGTAAGGCAAAACAGAGTGGTGCGGAAGGGGGGATTTGAACCCCCACCCCGGTATCATCGGGACTAGCCCCTCAAACTAGCGCGTCTGCCGATTCCGCCACTTCCGCATTTCATAGAATTGTTCGTATCTGATTTAACCAAAACTACTTGCTAATTTTAGCATTATACCATAAAAAGTCAAATATTTTTAATAACAAGCGATTATTAATTTTTGAATACTTAACAACATCCTTTATGAGTAACCTTACATTTATGTTCAGCAGAAACACCTTGCCGAGGTATGGTTTAAGGTAGTTGACAGCTACCTGACAACATTGCAACTTCCCCGCGAAAGGGATGAAATCTCACAGGAGGAGAGGCTTTTACTTATAAAGAAGGATCCCATCTTCGAAACGGTGCCTCTTTCAAAACAAGATACAACACGCACAATAAAAATGAATCAAAATCTTTTGCCAGCATCTGAGTGTCAACAGTCTATTGAAACTATACAAAAATCTACCAAGAGTGTATTGTTATTTGACGGTCGCATCAACGGTGATGGGATAGCAAATAAATTTGAAGGGTCGTATGGAAGTGTTGCACAAAGACATTCAAAGACTGCAAATGCCCTTTTTATTGACGGACATGTAGAACGAATACAAAATGTGATAATTCGGACGGTACGACAAATGAAGGCCGGTCAAACAGACAGGCCGGACGGGAGTTAATTTGGGATCCAGAGAATCCTGGTTTATCATAAAAAGCTTTTAACGTTCTTCTATTATATTATTAACCTTTGCCCACCGTTTTCCCGAAGGTTTTTTCCAACGTACGTCAACATACTCCATTTGCTTTAGGTTAGTTCCTTCAGTTTTTGCAATACTCAGGAGGTTTTGTAGTTTCTCTTCATTGGAGAGTTCGTTGGGTTCATTACATAGGGAAGAGCATCCCCACCGTATCTGTGTATTGTTCTCTGTCCACAAAACGATATCACTCTTTCCTGTAAACCTCCTTTTACACACGTTTGACACATCTACCGCTAAAATCTTAAAAATGTTATGAATATTATTTGCCCTGAGAAATTTTACCACATCTATCCCTGCCTTAATTCCCTTATCATTCCATTCACTTCCATATAAAGGTAATCTTGCCAATTTATTACTTTGGATGAAAGGTGTATCATATTCAGCATTTTGTAATGTGTAATATTCTTTTGGTAATAAGACACATTCATCATCCACAAGATAAGTATAATTTCCATTTCTAACAATAACTGCCGGTTTGCGCAATACAAGCTTGATATTAAGTTTATTGGGGAATGTCTTTTTGATTGAATCTACCTTTCTAATCAAAACAACCCCTCCATAAACGTTTGCGATTCTTTGAGTCAAGTTGTTCTCATACATACTGTATTGTTCGTTCAAAGCTGCTACATGTTTTATGTCATCAGCGAAACGCTCAGTTACCCAAGAGGGGGTATGGAATGTGAACGTATAAGGACTGACTTTAAATATATTTAGATCTGTTAATGAGTGCCATGTCTTATTAACACCCCATATTCCAAAAATTATTATGCATGCAAAGAAAACAAATTGGAGCAAAAAGGGGTATAGAACTTTTTTTATTGAACCTGTTTTAGAGGAAAGGTTGTCTAAAAAAAGCTTATAGTTAAATGAGCTATTGATAATATCCTTAATTTTGTATTGGTTCATTTACACTAACGAGAATATTCTGGAATGCAAGATCAACAATTTTTTCACATAATGAAGGAAATGACATGCCTGCAGCCTTTGCCGCCTTTGGCAGCAAACTTTTTTCTGTAAAACCGGGGATGGTATTTATTTCCAATAAATACAAGTTATCTCTATCGTCCAGCAACATGTCGACTCTTGAAAATCCTTTACAGCCAAGGACTTTGTGTGCATTGACAGCAAGTTCCTGTGCATTACTATATGTAGCGGGTAAGAGAAAGCCAATAGTTCGTGAGGAATCACCGACTGTATTTCTCCGTTCGCTTAAGTTTTTTTCTACAATAAGATATTTTGTTCTATCATCCTTATATTTCGCTTCGTAATTATAAAATTCCACCGCCGGTTTGATTTCAATAATTGGCAGCGCCTTGTCATCCAATATTCCAACGGTCAACTCTCTGCCCTTTATGTACTTTTCAACAAGTAATTCATATCCAAATCCAAAAGCTTTTTCTAAACCAATTTGAAGATCATTAATATTTTTAAGGATTGATATGCCGATGCTGGAACCATTCCTCGTAGGTTTTAAAACTACCGGTAATCCTAGTTTGCTTATTTCACGCTGCATCTCCTGTAACTCTTGAAATTCTGTCACTGTAATATAATCTGGCGTTCTAATGCCCGCCTCAATAAAACATTTTTTTGTTGCTAATTTGTCCATCGCTAGCCTGCTGGCATTTATACCTGAGCCAGTATATGGAATCCCTTTTGACTCCAAAAGCTGTTGTACACCCCCATCTTCGCCAAAATACCCATGTAAGGCAATAAATGCAACATCGATGTCCATGCGATCAAGTTCTTCTATCTTTTCGTCTTTTACATCTATGCAAGTAACGTTAAATTCAGCCTCTTTTAATGCCCTTGCTACTGCATTACCGGAACGTAAAGAAATTTCACGTTCAGGAGATATGCCTCCCATCAGTACAACAACATTTTTTGGCTTCATTTCATATTCTCCTAACATTTAAAAAGCAACAGTATTAAGGATTAATCTTAACCCACTATTTTAATTTTGCAACTAAATCATAAGCAACTTTCCACACATCACCAGCACCCATAGTTATGACAACATCGTCTGGTTTTACATTTAATGAAAGTACCTTGACAATATCGCACAATTGTGGAATACATTGGACGTCTACACCTGCATTACGAGTTTCTTCACACAACCTCATAGAATTCATTGTAGCTTTTTCATAGTCAGTGTCACGTGCTGCATAGATATCGGCAAAAAGTACCTTATTCGCATCATGAAAAGATTTTGCAAAACCCTTTAACAAATGGCGTGTTCTGCTATACTGATGAGGTTGAAACACGCACCATATCTTTTTCCCGGGATAAAGTTCTCGTGCAGCCTTTAACGTAACACGTATTTCTGTTGGATGATGTGCATAATCATCGATTACTGTGATATTGTTCTTTATCCCAATAATTTGAAATCGTCTCATCGCCCCACCAAAAGAAGCTAACACAGCTTTGATAGAACCTTTATCAACTCCAATAAAAGTACATACCGCGGTTGCGGCCAGCGCATTTAAGATATTGTGAGACCCTGGTATTTTTAATGTAAAATCATCAAAAAAAGTATTTCTTCTAAAGATGCTGAATCTATTTGTACCACTACCTGTAGAAAGAACTTTACCATACCAATCAGATGTACTATCCAGAGAGTATGTTTCTACCTTGCAATTTGCCCTTTGCATTGCAAGTGATATATTCTTATCGTGATTATTTACGACTAATAAACCTCCTTTTGAAATCAATGATGCAAAATCACCAAATGCATTTACTATTTTCTCAATATTTTCATAATAGTCCAGGTGATCTTCTTCGATATTGGTAATTACACCTACTTGTGGGACAAGGTTTAAAAAAGACCTGTCATACTCGCATGCCTCTGCTACAAATAAATCTCCCTTTCCTAAATGTGCGTTGCCTCCAATATCAGGCACTTCTCCTCCGATAACAAATGTGGGATCCAATCCTGCCGTTTTTAATATGCTAGAAATCATTGCACTCGTGGTTGTTTTCCCGTGAGTGCCACTGATTGCAACACCACGTTTTTCTTTCATCAACGAACCTAGTATTTGAGAGTATTTTACTACCTTTACACCCATTTTGCGGGCCGTTTTGAGATCTGGATTGTCTTCAGAAATAGCCGCTGAGATTACCACCATATCCGTTTCCAACGGCATAAAACTCCCATCCTGCCTTGTATTAATCCTTGCGCCCATCTCCTCTAGTGTTGAAGTTAAAGAAGATGGTCTTGTGTCTGAACCTGCTACAACGCAACCTTCTTTTAAAAGAATACGTGCAACAGCACTCATCCCAATACCACCAATTCCAATGAAGTATACACAATGACCACGCACAGGCCGATAATTAAACGAGTTCTCTAATGATGATGTATGTGTATGCATCCTGTCCATACCTTCTGATAGATTCATAGTAATTTTCCTTTTTTGGATAGAATTATAGGATGTCGCGGTATAGATTTACCCCAATTTATTTTGTTGAGCCAGTATTACAAACAATCAAGGTTTAGCGCTATTACATAATATTATATCATAATAGTTTGATATATATTTAATCATAAAAATATGAGTTAGCCTAATATTAGAGCAAATTGTGTACCTTTAAAACCAATTAGTCTGCAAATATTATCAACAACTTTCGTGGCTGCATTTGGTATTCCAATCCCTTTGTTA
>MHZD01000257.1:0-1153 GCA_001828645.1 Planctomycetes bacterium RIFOXYC2_FULL_41_27
CTAAATCACATTATGATTCGGAAATCAACTATTGTGACGAGCAAATCAAAAAACTGTTTCAAGAATTCCCATCCCTGGATCAATATGTCCTTGTTTTCACTGCCGATCATGGGGAAGAATTCAGAGAACACGGGCAACTTGGCCACGCCAGAAATCTCCATAACGAGACCGTACGCATCCCTTTTTTTATACGGCTGCCAGAAGCAGTATCCGCTGCCAACTCTAAAGAAGTTGCCAGTTTAGTCGATGTTGCGCCTACATTGCTGGCTATTGCAGGAGGTAAAGCGCCGCTATCCTGGCAGGGGCGCGCATTGATCGATCAGAGAGGGCATGTTTCTCCACGAGAAGAAAGATATGTACTTACCCAACTTCATAATGGCATTGCTCCTCCACTGAATGCCATCATTGGGTCAAACTGGAAACTGATTGTTAATGATAAAACCCAGGATAAAGAACTTTACAATCTCGTAGATGACCCATCGGAGCGGAAAAGCTTAACGACTTTACAACCTGAAAAAACGAAACACCAGAGCGAAATCCTTCAAAAACTTGTTCTTTCTTTGGCGCCTGCACCCAAGACAGGAGAGAAAAAACCCCTTCAGAAAGACAAAGAAGAAATGCTGCGAAGCCTCGGTTACATACAATAGAACGGTGAAAACCGATTCGCCAAAAGACTCCACGGCTTTCCCCCTTTGACAGAATTATATAAATTCAAAAACGTGTATAATAATCAGCCATCTTTTTCATACTTCATTTCCATAACGAAATTCCGTACCCTGTTCTTCTCCCTCATTATTTTCTCTTCCTTTACTATTTTTTATCACTTGGGCAGCAACAGTATTCACAATGGAGATGAGGCGCTGTATGCCATTATTTCACGAGAAATGTTGATTACTGGAGATTGGCTTACCCCCCGTACCGGGGGAGAACCCTGTTTCAACAAACCTCCGTTGAAATTCTGGCTGACAGCAGCGTGTTTCCGTTTCTTTGGAACTTCCGAATGGGTAATCCGGTTCTGGTCAGCGTTGTCGGCTGCAGCATGTGTTTTTTTTACCGTTTTACTGGCGAAAGAATTATTTGGCGAGAAAGAGGCCTTATGGTCCGGGTTCTCTCTCACAACATGTTTTCATTTTATTTATGAGCATTGCGCCAG
>MHZD01000257.1:1181-1407 GCA_001828645.1 Planctomycetes bacterium RIFOXYC2_FULL_41_27
TTTTTCCTGGTAAGCAGTATGTACTTATTGATTCGTAGTGAGAAAAATCCACGCTTGTTACTGGTTAGTTCGGCTGTAATGGGGCTAGCGTCGCTTACAAAGAATTTCGCCGGCTTTTTGCCATTTGGGATCGGGCTTCTATACCTGCTAGTTACCGGGAAATGGAGAAACTACCGTGTCTCCGGAGTCATCCAGGCCGTTCTCTTGTTCCTGATCATTTCTGCCG
>MHZD01000257.1:1460-1887 GCA_001828645.1 Planctomycetes bacterium RIFOXYC2_FULL_41_27
TTTATACAACAGGTTTATAACCGGGCAACTTCACCAGAATACGGTATAGGGGTAAATGAGGCTAAAAGTTTGACCGGCGGAATTCTTTTTATCGGGAAAACAATTTTGAAAGGTTTTTATCCCTGGTCATTGCTGTTGCTACCGTGTTCAGTCTGGGCATTTTTACAGATCCCCCGGTGGAGAAAAGACGGACGAATCCTTCTGCTCATATGGGTGGTAAGTTTCGGAATTGGGCTTCTTCTCTGTAAAAACAAACTGCACTGGTATGTGTTGCCGCTTTATCCGGCAGCTTCCATCCTGATAGGAAAATTCATTACCGAGGCCTTTTCTGTTGACAGAATTGACTGGAAGAACACACTATCTTGTGTATTCCTGTTTTGCGGATTTTTTCTCTTGCTCCCAAACTACAGTTATAATCTCTTTTCTC
>MHZD01000257.1:2060-2157 GCA_001828645.1 Planctomycetes bacterium RIFOXYC2_FULL_41_27
ATGCTGCCTTTACGTTATGCCTCCCATCAGTCAGAAATCCAAAAACTAACGACCGTGATTTCTCAACAGACCCGATCTTCCGAACACACACTTTATT
>MHZD01000257.1:2225-2345 GCA_001828645.1 Planctomycetes bacterium RIFOXYC2_FULL_41_27
ATGGTATTTCAGCATCATACCAAATACCCATATTTCTTTTTTGACGGCAGACGAAGACGAGATATGCCGACGATTAGAAACAGGAGGAAGCAACTTGTTTCTCATGCCCAATCGGTATTA
>MHZD01000257.1:2384-2717 GCA_001828645.1 Planctomycetes bacterium RIFOXYC2_FULL_41_27
ATCCCAGCTTGTTCGTGGAAATACCTATGTCCTCGTAAGCCCTGTAAAAAAATGACAAAAAAGCTGCGGAGACACATCGTGATTTAGCTTGAGAATGTTCCATGAAAGGCTTATATTTATAGGACAATGAATAGAATACGTTATTATTACCCCGTCCTTCTTATCATCTTCATTTCTTTCCTGGTTTATCTCAACGCCTTAAGAAATGGTTTTGTCTGGGATGACATGGTTTTGATTGCCGATAACGAAGGAATTAACAAATGGGGCTGCTTCTGGGAAAGTTTTGTAAGGGATTTTTTTGACACAACCGATGATACCATCGAATTCAAATAT
>MHZD01000257.1:2873-6541 GCA_001828645.1 Planctomycetes bacterium RIFOXYC2_FULL_41_27
TCCAATTCATACAGAATCGGTAACGTGGATATCCGGACGTACTGATATTATCGCGGCGATGTTCTTTTTGTCCGCTTTTTACTTATACCAAAAAGCAATACATTCGCTGCCCATAAACGAAAAAAATTGCTCTTTAAACAGTCCTGAAGTATTAAAACTATTTTTAAAACACGGGAAAATATTTTATGTATGCTCAATTATCCTATTTGCTCTTGCTATGCTTTGCAAAGAGATGGTAGCAACGTTACCATTTTTATTAATTGCGTATACTCATTACTTTGCGGGATTGAGGAATAGAGGGCAATTTAAAATATCCCTGCTTTTAAGTACGCCTTATTTTTTCGTCATCCTCTTATATGGTGTCATTCGATTTATTATTTTAGGAATCCATACCGTAGTCAATCCGGGCGGGGAGGAAATGAGAGGTTTTTATCCCACGACTCTTTCTTTTACAAAAACCATTTTCATTTATTTATTTAAACTCATTTATCCTGCACACCTGAGTGCGTATATTCAGAATCCCATGTCTTTTTCCATAACCGAACCCACTATTATTTTATCCATCTTTGGGGTTGCCGTTCTTATCTTCTTAATCGTCTGGTTGAAAAAACGATGGGCTGGCATGTCTTTTTTAATACTTTTCTATTTAGTAACGTTGTTGCCACTGTCGAATTTTATTCGTATCTCGGCCCCCTGGGATATGGGCTTTGTCACGGCAGAACGGTTTTTATACATTCCTTCTCTTGGTTTTTGTGGCATAATATCGGTACTGTTGACCAATGCCTGGAAAACCCTGAAGTGCTCATTCTCAATATTGGAGTATGTTACTATTTTACTGTTCATTGCGCTCTTAATCTTTTATTCAGGCCGAACGCTTTCAAGGAATCGGGATTGGATAGATGAAAAGACCTTTTTCTCAAAAACTCTGAAAGAAGCGCCAAATGCGGCGCTGCTCCACCATGCAATGGGAAACGTATATGTCAGAGAAGAAAACTACGAGAAAGCGCTGGACTATTATAAAAATTCACTGGAATTGTATCCACTCTATCATGCTGCGTACAATAATATTGGAACGATATATAGTAAAAATGGACTTTTTGACCAGGCAATAGCTGCGTTTAAAGAAGCTATAAAAATAAATCCTGAGTATATCCAGTCACATTTCAACCTTGGAACGATGTATTACCAAAAAGGAATGCTAACGGATGCATCCAACGAATTTAAGAAAGTCCTTAAACTTAACAAAAAGTATGTAAAGGCACATAATAATTTAGGTATCATTTATGCTGGAAACGGACAATTACATGAGGCTATCTCTGAATTTGAAGAGGCGCTTAAGTATGATTCCCACAACGAAAAGGCACGGAATAATCTGGCAATAATCAAAGAAGAATTAGTAAATAAATCCCCCGACAAAAATTTATGAAGCTATTTTACCATGAAGATTGCATTGATAGTATTTCAGTTTATAAAAGAAAAGGGTGGGGTGGAAAGTTACGTATTTAATTTATCCAGACAACTCCTTAATCACGGGCATGAAGTTCACATATTTGCCCATCGATTTGGTCAAAACCAAGACAAGCGTTTGATCTTTCATCATGTTTCCGCAATTACCTTCTGGTCTCCTTTAAAATACTGGACTTTTGCCGTAAATGCCCCTAAGATTATAAAAAAAACGGGGATAAAATTTGACATCGTTCATGGATTTACACAAACACTATTTCAAGATATTTACCGGGTTGGCGGTGGATGTCACTGGGATTATATGATGCATACCTACCCCCTGATGCACACTGCATTTGGCAGGATAGTCATGTGCCTGAATCCGAGGCACTCAAGCCTGCTCATCCTTGAAAAGATTATTTTAAAACAAAAACGCTACAGGCAAATTACCTGCATTTCAGAACAATGCAAAAGAGAAATTATGCGCCATTACAAATTACCTGCAAATGACATTGAGGTTATTTATAATGGCGTAGATACTGATGCCTTTACACCTCGTGCGAGACTGCAATATAGAGATACAGTAAGGGCAAAATACCGTATTACATCAGACGAAGTTCTTTTGCTGTTCGTTGGTTCAGGGTTTAAGAGAAAAGGTCTGAAATATGCTATAGATGCACTGCCTTTAATTGACAGGGATAAAAAGGTAAAATTGCTTGTTGTGGGGAGAGGGAGGATGAGAAAATACCTGAAACTCGCAGAAGAAAAAGGTATTGCAGACAGGGTAATCTTTGGTGGCGTATGCAAACACATCCAGGAAATATATGCAGCAGGGGATATTTTTGTTTTCCCGAGTGAGTACGATGCTTTTGGCACAGCCTGTCTCGAGGCAATGGCATCAGGACTTCCGGTCGTTGTTAGCAAAACGAGTGGAGTGTCAGAGATCATTATGCAAGGTAAAGAAGGTTTTGTCATTAACCATCCCATCAATGCTAAGGAAATGGTAATTTATATTGATGCACTCTTGGATAAGGAAAAAAGAAATGAAATGGGCTCTGCCGCAAGGCGAAAATCAGAGATGTATTCCTTTGAATCGAATGTCGAAAAAACACTACAGGTCTATCGAAGAACATTAAATGTTAATAAATAAAAAATTTAATAAATATTTCAGCAATAATATTCGATGGCTCGTAAATGGCGCACTTTCTGATCCTTTAAAAAAAATGTTAGACTCCGTAGACACTGAAGAAAAGTGTGAGGTAATACGTAACAGATACTTTAAAAAGATATTAAAATATGTAAACAATCAGGAGACTTTTTATATAAAGCGGTATATTGTGAGAAATAGGCTGGAAAGCGTTAAATCACTATTTTCCTCTTCAAAGGCGAGTAGGGAATGGGATCAAAGCCATCGGCTGCTCAATAAGCACCTGCTTACAGCGGAACCCGTTGCAGTGGGAGAAAAAAGACGGTTTGGAATGCTTAAAGATTGTTACATAATTTCAAAGGAGATACCAAATTGTTTATCGGGGAGAAAACTATTAGCCAATATCCAACAACCATCAACGGATTATGGGTTATCAAAGAAAAATACATTGCTCAGAAACATTATTTCTTATGTTAATACAATGCATAACTACGGTATTTTCCATGGTGAACTCCATGCTGACAATATACTCATAGATACTGGCAACTTAACATTATTTTATCTGCTTGATCTTGGATGTGCAAAACACAGGCGGAATCTACCGCTATCATGGAGGATTAAGGATATATCTCGGTTATTATATTCTCTAAAGGGCATATGCACAGATGCAGAAATAACAGAGTTGATAGGTTGTTATGAAGCATTCGTATTTCCTTTGCATATAGATAGTAGTAAGAATCTCCCCAGCAGTAGATTTTCACAGGGGAATCAGCCGTTGATCTATAAAAATAAGGAACTTTTTAGCAAGGCAGTCTTCAGTAAAATTTATAGAATTAAGCGCAAACTCTGGTACGGCAGAGCAAGAAGATGTTTCAGAGACAATAATGTGTTTAAAGTTGCATCGCACGATCATTACACAATAAACATGCGAAACGAATGGGATATCAAGACATTGATAGGATTGATCAACGAACATATTCTTTCTTTAAAAGAAGGTCAGGATAATATCCTGAAGGTATCATCGAAAATAGGCATCACATCCGTCCCTTTATCTAGTGAAAGTACCAAACGAGTGTGT
>MHZD01000258.1 GCA_001828645.1 Planctomycetes bacterium RIFOXYC2_FULL_41_27
GGAAGCCGATGTAAGAGTTAATTATGGTATGGATTGTCTGGAAAGAGAAAATAGGATTCGAGAGGAAATATTATCTGAAAAAAGTTCTTTAGGAAAAGTTATGGATCTGTTAAAATGGGAAAAGAGATAATTGAGTTTAATCTTGAGTTCCGTCGGGGTAATAAGCAATGAAATGCGAATCTTGTAATAAAAAGCATGCGACAGTGCATTTAACAGAGATTCTCGGTACGGTGAAGAAGGAACGACATCTTTGTGAAGAGTGCGCCCAGAGCATCAATACACATCTAACAAAAATACCTTCACCTACTGAAATATTAACAAGCCTCATTAATCAGGTAGCGCCTGAAATCAATGAGATGTCCAAGATTGTTTGTCCCGTGTGCGGGCTGTCTTATTTAGAATTCCGTTCCCATGGTCGTTTAGGTTGTGCGATGGATTATACCATTTTTAGAAAAGGATTAATTCCATTATTAGAAAAAATGCATGGCAGTACCCAACATGTTGGAAAAGTGCCTTCAAGGGCAGGGATAGAATTGATAAAGAAGAATGAACTCATGCAGTTACGGAATGAACTGAATAAAGCTGTAGAAAAAGAAGATTACGAAAGAGCTGCGGAGTTGAGGGATAAAATTTATGAGCTTTCAGGCGACAACGATGAAGATTAGCGATCTTGCTGATAATACAGGTGAGTGGCTCAGAGGAACAGGTCCCGAGTCGGACATCGTCATTAGCAGCAGGATTCGTTTAGCAAGGAATGTGGCGCGATTTCCCTTTCTTTCAAGGGCCAATGTAAAGCAAAAAAAGGAACTTGAAGAGACCATAAGGGACAGGATTAAGGGCGCCGATATTTCACATGATCTTTGTTATTTAAATCTTGCGGATATTACACCCGTAGACAGGCTTTTTTTGGTAGAACGACACCTTATTAGCAGGGAGCATGCTGGGGGAGAAGGCGAGAGGGGTGTTGCCTTTGGTAAATCGGAAACCGTCAGCCTGATGGTTAATGAAGAAGATCATTTAAGGATACAGGTGATTCGCTCTGGATTTGAACTAAAAGAGGCATGGAAAACGATAGATGATATCGATAATAAACTGGAGAAAAAATTAAATTATGCTTATTCTTCACGGTTTGGATATTTAACG
Organism: Planctomycetes bacterium RIFOXYC2_FULL_41_27; assembly: GCA_001828645.1. Taxonomy (GTDB): domain Bacteria; phylum Planctomycetota; class Brocadiia; order Brocadiales; family Brocadiaceae; genus Wunengus; species Wunengus californicus. The sequence continues at coordinate 1,144 of MHZD01000258.1, forward strand.
GCCTGCCCTACAAATGTTGGTACAGGGATGAGGGCCTCGGTTATGCTGCATCTACCAGCGCTAGGAATGACCCACCACATTGAAAAGGTGTTTAATGCGGTTATGAAACTCGGGTTGGTTGTGAGAGGCTTATATGGTGAAGGGACGCAGGTTTCCGGGGATTTATATCAAATCTCGAACCAGTTTACCCTGGGCAAGTCGGAAATAGAAATTATTGAAATTATTGAAAGTGTGATTCCCAGGATTGCCAGTTATGAAAGGATGGCGAGAAAGGCGCTCGTTTCTGAAAGTCGCTCACAGCTAGAGGACCGTGTATGGCGGTCGTATGGTATGCTCAAGGTGGCACGATTGATTTCTTCAGAAGAGATTATGCATCTGCTGTCTCAGGTCAGAATGGGAGTTAATTTGGGAATAATTAATGATATTGAAATGAAAACGTTAAATGAGCTTTTCATTCTCACGTTGCCGGGGCACTTACAAAAGCTGGAAGGACGCGAACTGAATTCCACTCAGAGAAATATAATTCGTGCATCGTATGTGAGAAAACGCCTGGAAAGGTAAAAGTTTGAAAGGATAGGTGTTATTATGTTTGATCGATTTACTGATCGTGCCAGAAAGGTTATGGCGCTTGCACGGGAAGAGGCCCGACGATTTAATCATGAATATATTGGAACGGAGCATATCTTATTAGGGTTGGTGAAAGAAGGTAGTGGAGTTGCTGCCAATGTTTTACAAAACCTGGATATAGAGTTGAAAAAAATACGCCTGGAGGTAGAAAAAATTGTACAGAGCGGATCAGATTTGGTTTCTGTAGGGCAGTTACCATTTACGCCGCGCGTAAAAAAGGTGTTGGAATATGCAATGGAAGAAGCGAGAGCTTTGGGACACAATTATATAGGAACGGAACACTTATTATTAGGACTGCTCAGAGAGCAGGAAGGTGTCGCCGCCCAGGTATTGTTAAATTCGGGGGTAAAACTCGAAGACGTGCGGGAGGAGGTTATAGGTCTCTTGGGTTCAGAAGCGGTTCAGGGCGATGTCAGCCAGGGAAAAGAAGAAAATAAGGGGAAATCAAAGACCCCTGCATTAGATTCTTTCGGCAGGGACCTTACGCAGCAAGCTCGGGAGCATGAACTCGATCCGGTCATTGGACGACAGGATGTGATCGAACGTGTCATTCAAGTGTTGTGCCGACGAACCAAGAATAATCCTGTGTTGCTGGGTGAGGCAGGGGTAGGAAAAACTGCAATCGTTGAAGGCCTTGCACAGGCTGTAGTTCATGGGAATATCCCAGAATTATTGAGAGATCGCAGGATTGTGGCCTTAGACCTTGCAATGATGGTGGCTGGCACAAAATACAGAGGTCAGTTTGAAGAGCGTATTAAGGCGGTAATGTCAGAAGTAAAAAGGGCAAAGAATATTATCCTGTTTATTGACGAGTTACATACCCTTGTGGGTGCAGGCGGCGCCGAAGGCGCCATTGATGCATCTAATGTCTTAAAACCAGCATTATCACGAGGAGAAATCCAGTGTATTGGCGCTACTACGCTGGATGAATATAGAAAATATATTGAAAAAGACGGCGCCCTTGAAAGAAGGTTCCAAACGATTATTGTTGAACCTCCTTCAAAGACGGAGACCATTGAAATATTAAAAGGACTTCGAGATCGATATGAGGCTCACCACAAGGTCCATATTACGAATGACGCACTGGAAGCAGCAACGGAACTTTCGATTCGTTACATAACGGGAAGATTCCTTCCGGACAAGGCAATTGATGTGATTGATGAATCATGTGCAAGGATACGACTCAAGGCGACTACACAACCACCCGATTTGAGGCATATAGAAGAAGAAATCAATAAACTGGAAAAAGATAAAGACGAGTCTGTAGCAATTCAGGATTTTGAAAGGGCCGCCCGGTTAAGAGACAAAGCCGATAAATTAAAAAAGAAAAAGGAAACGATTGAGAAGGAATGGCGGGAAACCCGTGCAGAGGTTGAAGGAGTCGTGAATAGTGAAGTTGTCACTGAGGTTGTTTCTAAAATGACTGGAATTCCCATCACACGCATAGAATCTGCAGAGGCCAAAAGGCTTCTTCGTATGGAAGAGGAACTTCATAAGATGGTGGTTAGCCAGGAGGAAGCTACAAAGGCGATCGCCAAGGCAATACGTCGGTCTCGTGCAGGTTTAAAGAATCCGAATCGTCCTGTTGCATCTTTTATATTTGTAGGGCCATCTGGCGTGGGGAAGACTCATCTTGCGAGGTCGCTGGCAAAATTTATGTTTGGAGAAGAGGAAGCGCTTATTCAGATAGACATGTCGGAATATATGGAAAAACATAATATTTCCCGATTGATTGGCGCGCCTCCAGGATATATCGGTTATGAAGAAGGGGGGCAGCTGACAGAAAAGATTCGCCGTCGTCCTTATGCCATTGTATTGCTGGATGAAATTGAGAAGGCTCATCCTGATGTATTCAATATATTGTTACAGATCATGGAAGATGGGAAATTGACGGATAGTTTTGGTCGTCACGTAGATTTCCGCAATGTGGTTATTATTATGACTTCCAATATTGGTGCTGACGTTATTAAAAACCAGGCGTCTTTAGGCTTTAAAAAGTCGACCGATGAGCATACCTATGAGATGATGAAGGAGCAACTAAAGAAAGAGGTTGACAAGCACTTCCGTCCGGAGTTTTTAAACAGGGTAGATAATATCATCGTCTTCAAACCACTGAATAAAGAGGATTTGAAGAAGATTATTGAAATTGAATTAAAGAGCGTGAAAAAGAGATTGGATAATTACAATATCAGCATTACGCTTACGGATGAGGTATTAGATTTTCTCATAGAGAAGGGATATAATCAGAACTTTGGGGCACGTCCCCTTCGAAGGGCGATAGAAAATTATTTAGAGGACCCTCTCTCTGAAGAAATACTACAAGGTAGATTTGAAGGAAAGAAACATGTAAAGGCAAGGGTAGAGGATGGTAAATTGGTCTTTGATGAGGTAGTTGATAGTCCGGAACCTGCGCTGGCAAATGCTGAAAGTAGTCTATAAATGAGACGAATCAGATAGAGATAAATAAAGGGGAGAGTTAAACTCTTCCCTTTTTTATTTTATGGGATAGTGGCAGTATAACAATTTTTACCATTCATAAATATGACCAAAACAGGTGTGGTTTATGTTTGTCAGCATTGCGGTTGGAAAAGCCTCAAATGGGTCGGGCGCTGTGGAGGTTGTGGAGAATGGGACTCAACTGTTGAAGAAATTAGTACCAGTGTTGGTTTAGGTTGTAAATCAGTCACCCTCAATCGTGAACTGCCACAACCAATAACACATGTACAATTACTTGCGTGTCCTAGTATAGAGACGGGGATGAAAGAATTTGATAGAATATTAGGCGGGGGGTTAATTATTGGTTCGGCAGTATTAATTGGAGGGACGCCTGGAATAGGCAAATCCACGCTTCTTTTACAGGTATGTCAGTATATCAGCCAGAAAGGATATACCACTCTTTATGTAACTGCGGAAGAGTCTGTAGCTCAAACCAAACTTCGGGCTGAGAGGTTGTCCATCCTGTCAGATAATTTGCTGGTTGTTGCAGAAACGAATCTGGATTTTATCCTGGAAAATGTTCACAACACCCATCCAGCGCTGGTTGTGATTGATTCTATTCAGATGATTTATAAACCGCAATTGGAATCTTCCCCTGGAACAGTTGCGCAGGTACGTCAATGTGCTCATGAGTTGATCTTCAATGCAAAGTCAACGGGGTCCGCCATCTTTCTGGTGGGGCATGTAACCAAGGAGGGGATTATTGCCGGTCCTAAAGTATTGGAGCATATGGCTGACACGGTTTTATATTTTGAAGGAGAAAAATTCCAGTGCTATCGCATACTGAGGGTGGTCAAGAACAGGTTTGGTTCTACTGATGAAATCGGGATTTTCGAGATGCGAAAAAATGGATTACAGCCAGTAGATAATCCTTCTGAAATCTTTATTTCACAAGGCAGAAGAATCAGCGCCGGTTCCGCTATTATTTCATGCATGGAAGGAACTCGCGCATTATTGGTCGAGATACAGGCGCTTGTTACAAGGGCAAACTTTGGCATACCAGAACGAAAAGTCAGCGGCGTCGACTATAATCGAGTCTCGATGATTCTGGCCATTCTTGAAAAACGTATAGGATTAAAACTGGGTGGACAGGATATTTTTGTGAATATTGTGGGTGGTGTTCAGGTGGATGAACCGGCGGCCGATCTTGGTATTGCCATGACGATTGCATCGAGTTTTAAGGAGAAGGCAATATCTCCGGATACCATATTTATCGGAGAAATAGGGCTTGGCGGGGAGATTCGCAGTGTAAACCAAATTGAAATCCGACTAAAAGAGGCGCAAAGATTGGGTTTTAAAAAGGCCGTTATTCCAAAGGACAATGCGAAAGGGATAGGCAAGGATTTTGGGATAGAGTTGATCGAGGTATGCTATCTTTCCGAGGCCGTTGAAATTATAGGATAATTTTGTGAAAGAGCACATATTGAAACGGACGATTTTGATTGTGGGATTTATCTGCATGATGTTTTCTTGCAGAGTATGGAATATTCATGCAGATACGTATAAAGACGGTATGATTACCGTAAAACATGAAGAATTGCCTGTCAAAAAGGGCGGCCGTCGCATCCAGTTTAACCATCCTTACGAAATGGTGGGAAATGTCATCACGAATGCATTATCGTATATTTATTACGAAGAAAGAGGGTTGTTAAAAAAGAAGGGGTCTCTAAGGGTTTTCCAGGACGATGAAATAAAAAAATTGGTTCCTTTGATTGTGCAAGCATTCTCGGCTGCAACACCAACACAAGTGGTTGCCGTTTCGTCATATTCTGAACGCATGCTTTTAACGGACCAGCAGAATTACTGTATTTTATTCATTTCGGAACATAGTCTCAATATTGCCTTCAGCCGCATTCATATGTTTCAAACGTATAATGATGCCATGTCGGAGAAGAAAAGAAACATTATTTCAAAAGAAAATCCAGCGACAATAAACCATAGCCGTTTTTGGAAATTGGTTCCATCATCGGGACAGAGGCTGGAGCCCGACCATGAGAACTGGCTTGTCATAGACTTATCGGATGAAATGTACCAGCAGCCTGTAGCCCAAAGGGTAGGAACGGTCGATGAAAAGATAAAGATGGGGACATCTGAACTGGATACTCGCTTAAAGAGGTTGGAAGAAAGAATGAGTAATGCGAGTGTACCCAAACAACTCGAATCAACAAGCCCTGCAAGGGAGATTCGTGGTGAAAGCAAGATAAAAATCAAGCTCATTATCCTGCGTGAACTGGTTGATGATGGTGTTATTTCAGAAGAAGATTATGATTACAAAAAGGCCAAAATGCTCAGGGAAGCCATGAGCGATATGAGCATAAAGGAACAATTGCGGGAGATAAAAGACCTCCAATCAGAAGGTTTGATTACAGAAGACGATTACAATGAAAAGAAAAAGGAGTTGTTAGATCAGTTTTAGCAGCAGAAGTTACCAATATTTTATGTGAGGGGTTAAATATGATAAAGGCCAAAGAGCTTTTTGACGAAGCAGTTTCGCTACCCGTTGAGATAAGGACGCAACTTGTAGATAAACTTCTACGAAGCCTTCATTCCACACGGAAAGAAATAGACGAATTGTGGGCGGTGGAGGCAGAAAAAAGGGTTGAAGAAATAAAAAGCGGTAAAATAAAGACGATACCAGGTAAGAAAGTATTCAAGAAAATACTCGGCAGGTAAAGCACTTGAATTACTCTTTCCATCCAGACGCCAAAAAGGAGTTAAACGAGGCTGTTGATTATTATAACGAGTGCCAAAATGGTCTCGGATTAGAATTCGCAAAAGAAGTCTACCTGGCAATTCAAAACATTCTTTCATTTCCTCATGCTTGGGCACAACTTTCTTCAAATACCAG
>MHZD01000259.1 GCA_001828645.1 Planctomycetes bacterium RIFOXYC2_FULL_41_27
GCTGTTCAAGGGTTGCGTCGCCGCGAAGACCAAGCTGCGGCGGATACTTTTCACAGGCGCACTGATGGGCATATTGCAGAACGGCTGTGTAAAGCCCCTTCTTATCGCGGAAGTGGTAATTGATAGCGGCGACGTTTGCATGTGCCCGTTTACAGATATCCCGAACGGTGGTTTTTCTGAAGCCGTGCTCTGCGAACACCTCGACCGCAGCCTCCAGCACCCGCTGCCTCGTTTTTAGATCGGGTATAGCAGGATTTAAAATATACATTTAAAACGATTGTATAAAACAACTGTTTGAATTGTCAATATAAAAAAATGAAAGCAACGACAATACGCACATATTGTCGTTGCTTGCTTGATTACAAAAAACCACGAAATCACCGAACTTAAAAGACACGGAAGATTATTATATTCTGCGCCTCCATAATTCGTATTTCAGTGGTTACTTTTCCAACTTGTTCGAGTTAGGTCTTTTATTCACACATTTTTTGCTTGCTTTAAGCATTTTAATAGATAAACTGATTTTTAAGAAATTCTGTAAAATTCAAATATTATTGAGATGTACAAAAATTATCCATGTTTCAATCGCTTTTTGCGCGTATTTTAATTACGCATAAATTTTAATTTTATTAATTTTATAAACTTTATTTGGTGTCGGTCTTTAATCTTGACATAAGTGAAAAAACTACAAATTATTAATCAAAATGGAGGTGTTGCGTGTCTAAACTTAGAAAACAGATTTTTGAGAAAGCCTTGAAATTGCCGCCCACGGAACGTGCAGAACTGATAGAGAATCTGTTGACTAGTTTTGAGTTCCCTTCCAGGGAAACCATTGATGACTTGTGGGCTCAAGAAGTTGAAAGCCGTATCGAAGCATTTGAAAGAGGCGAAATAAGTGCAACTCCAGCAATGGAAGTTTTTAAAAAAATTGAAAAACCCAAAGAATGATGGAAATTAAATTTCTTGCTCCTGCAGAAAATGAATTTCTGGATGCTATTTCTTATTACAATATGCAAAGTGAAGGACTTGGTTATGAATTTGCTGCGGAAGTAAAGAAAACAATTGAACGAATTATTCAGTACCCCGAAGCATGGGCTAAGCTTTCAAAACGTACCCGTCGTTGTCGAACCAATAGATTTCCCTACGGAGTAATTTATCAGGTCAGAGAAGAGACTTTACTTATTGTAGCAGTTATGCATCTGGGCCGAGAACCTCAAGGCTGGAAATCCAGACTCAGAAATGAGGAACTATAAAAAACGATTAACTTCACGCTGTACATGATGAATGCCACAGTCGGTTGTTTATTGTATTAATCCTCTGAGCACTTCCAGATTAACCGCATCCATGTTGTCCTTTTTGGGCGTCTCGATTACCTTGGGTATATGCGTAAATCTGTTAATGATCTGCCTGAAAGGTTCTAAGCCCAGCTTGCCTTTTCCAATATGTTCGTGTCTGTCGAGGTTGCTGCCTAATTCACCCTTCGAATCATTCAGATGAATGGTTCGGAGGTTCTTGAGTCCTATAGTGTTGTCCAGCTCTTCCATAGTTCCTTCAAATCCGCCTTTTGTTCTTATGTCGTACCCGGCTACAAAGGCATGACAGGTATCGAAACACATGCCAATCCTTGACGAAGCAAGTCCATCCATAATTTGTTTCAGGTGTTCAAAACGATAACCAATACTTGAACCTTGACCGGCAGTATTTTCCAGCAAGATTTTCACGGTTGAGTTTTCGGTTGCATGGAGTGTGGTTTTCAGCGCCGTAATGATCTTTTTAATACCTTTCTGTTCGCCGAGTTCTTTTGCAGAACCGGGATGCAGAATGGTAAAATCGAGTCCGAGGTCGCGACATCTTTGAACCTCACCAATTAAAGCCTTTGTTGAGCGCTCCCATAGAGTATCGTCATTGCTTGCCAGGTTAATAAGATACGAGGCATGAGAAAAAATCATTTTGACACGGGAAGTTTTATAAGTATTCAGGAACGTTGACTTTTCCTCTGTGTCAATAATTTTCTCTTTCCATTGCCTTTGATTTTTGGTAAAGACCTGAAACGTGTCTATACCCAGAGATTCTGCTTCGTAAAAGGCATTATGCAGGCCACCCTTGATTGAACAATGTACTCCTAAAAGCATACGTCGGATTTTAAATGGTTGTAACAGTTGTTAAATACCTTAAATTCTCAGTTTTATTTTTTGACTACAAGATGATAATATAGTTATGAGGGAAAATTCCAGAGTTTTATGTTATGCCCTTTAATTTTCAAAGAACACATTCTTGCTAATTTTCTTAAAACCTTGAACAAGACAAATTTTGTAAAACTTTCAGGCCTTTCTTTTCTGACTATTCTCCTGCTGTGTCTCTCCTTTCCTCCCGCAGACATGGGCTTTCTGGCGTGGATTGCCCTTATTCCATGGTTCATACTTATCGTAACAGAGGAGAGATATGTTTATTTTAACGCCCTCTTTATTGGGACAGTATTTATATTTATTCAGCTTTCGTGGCTGCGTCATGTTACTTATATTGCCTGGATATTGCTGAGTTTGTATTGTGCTGCCTATTTTTTATGTTTTGCGTTTTGCACCCGGTTCATTATTTCTAGATTGAGATTGCCGCTTGTTATTATTGCACCGTGTGTATGGGCCGCGCTGGAATTTATACGTTCCTTCTTTCTCTCAGGATTTCCATGGTTCTTCATTGGACACACTCAATATCAATTTTTGCCGATAATACAGGTCTCTGACATTACCGGTGTCTACGGTGTTTCTTTTATTATCATCATGGTAAATGCTGGTATTGCGGATCTGATACTCTATATTGCAGCGCGTCGAGATACAATTAATTCTCCATATTTGTATCGTTTTCCTGGTCGAAAATTTGCATTCTTTGGTCTGGCCTGTATTCTGCCTTTCGTACTCTTAGCAATTATCTTATCGTATGGTGTTTACTGGCTTAGCCATTACAAACCGAAAGAAGGGCCGACAGTATGCATGGTACAGGGGAATATACCACAGGATATGAAATTTGAGTCCAATGAAGAGGACGAAATCAATATTCTCAAGCAATATACTGACCTGTCAATGAGCGTGAAAGGCACACCGATTGACCTGCTTGTGTGGCCAGAAACCATGGTGCCTGGATTACTCAATATTGATCCCGAACTTACAGGCAGAAAGATTGACGTCCTGTCGCAGCTCACGCCCATTCAATTGTCGCAGGAACTCAATACAAACTTACTCCTGGGTGGTATTGCATTAACTCTGGCCGGTGACGAGCAAATTTATTTTAATAGCGCCTATTATTATAACAGGGAGGGGAAATCAGACGGTTGCTATGACAAAATTCACCTCGTACCGTTTGGGGAATTTACGCCTCTGAAGAACTATTTCCCATTTTTGACTAAGCTTGTGCCTTATAAAATTGGATTGACTCATGGTCGCCATCGGACATTGTTTCGCCTGGACACTCTGCAACACGAGAGCTTTGATTTTGGTACATCCATCTGTTATGAGGACACCGTGCCATCTCTTATCAGGAAATTTAAGAAAGACGGGGCGGATTTCATGCTGAATATAACGAATGATGGCTGGTTTCGGGATAGTGCGGAGCTTGATCAGCATCTCGCCATTATGGTGTTTCGGGCGGTTGAAAACCGCTTCTGCATGGCACGCGCTGCCAATACTGGTATATCGTCATTTGTAAGCCCTGATGGCGCAATCTACGCTAAATTATCAGACTCCAAAGGGAAATATCGGGAGATAAGCGGTACACTTATCGGTCGCATAAAATTAGTCGAAAAATATAATCCTTTCTATACTACGTGTGGCGACTGGTTTTCAATCCTTTGTGTAGCAGCATTAGGAATCATGCTTATCATGTCCGTTGTTAAAGGGCGAATTGTCTGCCAAAAAGTTACAGAGCCAAAATGAGGTTGAGAAGATGAGAAGAGAGGAAAATGGGAATCTCTCAAATTCTCAATCTCCCAACTTCTCAATTTCTTTTTGTATTTTGTGGCTGATAATTATGGACAAAGAGAATGGACTTTCCACTTGACATTTTATAAGCATTAAACATATAATCTGATTTACTATTCACTAACTATAAAAATCAACAATACTTGTGAAGAAAACCGAACAGCACACGAGAAACTTCTCCCGAGAAAAAAGCAGGACATAAAATCCACCTAATCACCTTTTCTTCGTGGAGGATTAAGGCTATTGCTGGAGTAAGAAAGATAATGCATCCATTAGATTTTGTATTGGGTTTCGTTTCGACTGACATGGGAATTGACCTTGGCACGGCAAACACGATTGTTTGCATACCTGGTCATGGAATTGTGCTGTCAGAACCGTCAGTTGTAGCAGTAAGACCTGGAACGAATAAAGTTCTTTTAAATGGAAATGCAGTAGGAACCGTTGCCAAGGCCATGCTGGAAAAGGCGCCGAGCAGTATTTCTGTTATACGGCCACTCAAAAATGGTGTTATCGCAGACTTTGATATTACCGAAGCTATGCTTAAGTATTTCATCACGAAGGTTCATAAACGTAAGTGGGGGGTTCGGCCCAGAATATTGATTGCAATTCCGTCTGGCATTACAGCTGTAGAGAGACGGGCGGTAGTCAACTCCGCTGAGCGCGCAGGAGCCAGAGAGGTGTATCTTATTTCTGAACCAAAGGCAGCGGCGATTGGTGTAGGCCTCCCCGTAGGTGAGCCGGTAGCCAGCATGGTAGTTGATATCGGAGGTGGAACTACAGAAGTGGCGGTCATTTCACTAGGCGATATATTTACGCACGAAAGCATCAGGATTGCGGGAGATGAATTTGATGAAACCATTGTCCAATACATACGGAAGACTTACAATCTGGACATCGGACATCGAACGGGGGAACAAATTAAGATTGAGATTGGTTCTGCTTATCCCTTAGAAGAAGAATTGACGATGGAAATAAGAGGGCGTGATGCTATTGCAGGCTTGCCAAGGGTGACAACTATTACCTCGGAAGAAATTCGGGAGGCGCTAAAAGAACCGCTCGATAAAATTGTAGGCGCTGTGAAATCTACCCTCGAAAAGACGTCACCCGAATTGGCGTCGGACTTAATAACAAACGGGTTGGTGCTGGTAGGTGGAGGCGCCTTGATTCGAGGGTTGGACAAGCTCCTGGCGCAGGAAACGGGGTTGCGGGTGCAGGTAGCCAATGACCCTTTAACAGCCGTTGCGCGAGGAACGGGCTATCTCCTCGAAAATCTTGATTTATACAAAACTGTTTTACAGGATGAGGACATCCACT
>MHZD01000260.1 GCA_001828645.1 Planctomycetes bacterium RIFOXYC2_FULL_41_27
TTACGTTACCCACGAAAGAGGACGTAGAAACAAAGATGGAGTCTATGATCCAGCATTTTAAAATCATTATTGATGGTATCCGTCCGCCGAAGGGAGAGGTGTATTCCAGTATTGAGGCTCCAAAAGGTGAATTGGGATTTTACATAGTAAGCGACGGGTCTAGTCATCCCTATCGTTTAAAAATCCGTCCTCCTTCTTTTGTCAATCTTGAGGCGTTGCCAAAGATGGTGGAGGGACGATTACTCCCGGATGTCGTTGCCGTAATCGGAAGCTTAGATATTGTCCTGGGGGAAATTGATCGTTAAAGCCGTTGAAACCACAGATTGCACAGATGACACAGATAAAAAAACACTATAATACGAAAATAACCTGTAGCGCGGGAGGTTTATCCACCGCCCACTGCCGACCACACCTGTCCTCGACTACGATCGTGGAAGGGATCGGCGCTACAATTTCGTGTTCTCTTGTGAACTCGATGGCTCATGGGAATCCGGTATGAAAATGAACGAACAATCCACAAATAAAGAGGCAGTAGACCTTTCAAAGGTAGAAAAGGTACTGGAAAAATATAAAGACGTTCGAGGAGCGGTAATTCCTATTTTACAAAAAACACAGGCCGAATATGGTTTTCTGCCTGAGCCTGTGATTGATTATATTGCGCAAAGTTTGAATATGAGCGCAGAAGAAATAATAGGAGTGACCTCATTCTATGCCCAATTTCATTTGAAACCGCGCGGGCACCATATTATTAAGGTATGTTGTGGAACTGCATGCCATGTGAAAAATGCTAAAGCGCTTTCTTCCAAAGTCCGTGAAAAATTAAAAATCAACATAAACGAAACTACCGAAGATAAATTATTTACCTTTGAAGAAGTATCTTGCGTTGGAGCCTGTGGAATAGCGCCAGTGGTAATGATTGACGAGGATGTCCACGGAGAAATATCCCCTGATAAACTTAATGATGTATTAGATGATTATAAAAAACTTGGAGTATAAAACATTCGGATTTTGGATTTTGGATTTCTGATTTCGGATATAGTTTTATTGTTACAATGGATACTAAATCTGTGCCTTTAGAGAATAAAAATAAAATCGAGCAAACTGAGACCGAAACTCAACCCGTAGTTGCTGTTTGTCTGGGAACAGGCGGGATTGCTGCGGGAGGCGATAAAGTATTCAAAAAATTTGAAGATGAAATTAAAAAATTAAGTTTGGATGCTGCCGTAGGAAAACGTGTTTGCAGGACAGCCAAAACTGGTTGCAGAGGTTTGTGCGCGAGGGACGTTCTGGTAGATGTAACTATCCCTGGACTGGAAACCTTAACCTATGAGAGGGTTACTGTTGATATGGTGCCTCAAATAATTGAGGAGCATCTTATAAAGAATACCCCGGTAAACAAATGGTTAGCAAAGGAAGATTATCACAAATTTCATGATAGCCAGCAAAGACTCGTCCTTGCTAACTGTGGAATAATCGACCCTGAGAACATTGACGAGTATATAGTAAGGGGCGGTTACACAGCGCTCAAAAAGGTTTTAGAAACGATGACGCAGCGAGATGTAATAGAAGAAATTAAAAAATCAGGTTTAAGAGGTCGGGGCGGCGGGGGTTTTCCAACAGGTGAAAAATGGGCATCAGGCGCTAAATATTCCGCTGATGAGAAATTTATCCTTTGTAATGCTGACGAAGGCGACCCCGGGGCTTTTATGGATAGAAGTCTTATGGAAGGAGATCCCCACGCAGTTCTGGAAGGTATGATTATCGGGGGATATGCCATAGATGCTACAAGCGGCTATGTATACATACGCGCCGAATACCCACTGGCCGTTAAACGATTACGCTATGCCATTCAGCAAGCCAAGGAACGGGGGTTCTTGGGGAAAAATATCTTACAGAGTAATTATAGCCTGGATATCTTTATAAAAGAAGGTGCCGGGGCCTTTGTCTGCGGCGAATCGACTGCGCTGCAATATTCTATCGAAGGTAAGCGGGGCATGCCGCGCACAAGACCACCGCAATCTGTAGAGGCAGGCTTATGGGATAAACCTACCGTGTTAAATAATGTAGAAACCTTTGGTAATGTGCCGATTATTATTAACCGTGGCGCAGACTGGTATTCAAAAATTGGCACCGAAAAGAGCAAAGGAACGAAAATCTTTTCCTTAACCGGGAAAGTAAAAAATCCAGGCCTTATTGAAGTCCCTATGGGCGCCACAATCAGGCAAATTGTATTTGATATTGGCGGCGGCATTCCTAAAAAGAAAAAATTTAAGGCAGTACAAATTGGGGGGCCGTCTGGTGGATGCCTGCCTGAGTCCTTATTGGATTCTCCTGTCGATTTTGAATCGCTGCTTAGCCTGGGCGCTATGATGGGTTCAGGTAGTTTTGTGGTCGTTGATGAATCCACCTGTATGGTAGATCTGGCCCGATTCTTTATGAACTTTTGTGCGAGTGAATCATGTGGAAAATGTCCGCCCTGCCGGATTGGCACTACCCTTATGCTGGATATCCTCATCCGCATTACACAAGGGCAGGGAGAAGAGAGCGACCTGGAAATTTTAGAGCAGATGAGTGATGAGATCAAGACGATGTCCCTCTGCGGACTTGGTCAATCTGCTCCGAATCCTGTGAAATCCACACTCAGATATTTTAAGGACGAATATATTGCGCATATTCGCGATAAAACCTGTCCTACCGCTACCTGTGCCGCCCTTCACAGGTACGAAGTCACGTCTGAAAAATGTACGAAATGTATGGCATGTGTTCGCAAGTGCCCTGTGAAGGCAATCAGCGGCAGCACAAAAGAAGTCGCTTTTATTGACAAAGAGAAATGTATTAAGTGTAATCTGTGTTACGAAAAATGTAATTTCATGGCAATCAAATGAAGACGATACATCTTGTTATTGACGATAAACCGATTATAGCGCCTGAAGGCACCAATATATTCCAGGCATCTCTGGATAACGGCATTTATATTCCCGGACTTTGTTATCATCCAAAACTTTCACAATTTGGCGGCTGCAGGCTATGCATGGTAGAGGTAACTGAACGAAGGACGGGACACAGATTCGCATGCGCCCATCCGGTATCCGAAGGCATGATTGTAAAGGTAAATACGCCAAAAGTAATCCAGTACAGGAAATCAGTAATGGAGTTTCTGCTTGCGCATCACCCGCTTGATTGTCCTACCTGCGATAAAGCTGGCGAATGCGGGTTGCAGGATGTTACTCATGAACTGAATCTATTCCCGGGTCGTTATAAGACGGTGAGGATGGATGCCCCAATGATCCGGGATAATCCGCTCCTGGAACTAAACCGAAACAGGTGTATCCTGTGCGGCCGATGCGTTAAAGCATGCAAAGAGATCGAAGGAGTTGGCGCTATTGATTTTCAAAACCGGGGCATCAAAACGGTTATTGGCACTGCTTTCGACAGACCTCTGGAATGTAGTTTTTGCGGCGGTTGTACCGCAGTGTGTCCAACAGGCGCATGGCAGGACAGAACGCTGGGATTCAAAGGAAGACCATGGGAATTCAATAAAACTCCAACGATTTGCCCTTACTGTGCTGTCGGATGTACTGTTGTGTTAAATACGAAAATGGAAAGCGTAAGGCGCATTACTTCGGATGATTATCTTGGAATAAACGAAGGCAACCTTTGCGTCAAAGGCAGATTTGGCCACGAGTTCATACATTCACCAGAGCGCATAAAGACCCCGTTAATCAGGAAGAATGGCGAATTATGTCCAACCTCGTGGGATGAAGCTCTTGAATATGTCGCAAAAAGATTCCAGCAAATTATAAACGAACACGGGGGGACGGCTATCGGCGGCATTGGTTCTGAAAAATGCACCAATGAAGACAATTACCTCTTCCAGAAATTCTGCAGGGCGGTGTTAGGGACTAACAATATTGATAATATGGCTAATATGAAGTCCCCTGCTTTGAATGGTTTGATTTATGAGTCTGTCATTAATGGAATGATGTTGGCATCGATGAAGGAAATAGAGCATGCAAATACCCTGTTTTTTATAGGGGCGGATATGACGGAGGCGCATCCCGTGGCTGGCGGCATGGCGAGAAAGGCTATAAGATTGAACAACGCTAATCTCATCATTGCCAATGAAAGAGGGGTACAGTTCAATAGTATTACCAAGAATGACATTCGCTTAAAATACGCTTTGGGAAGCCAAATCATATTGATTAACGCCTTGATTAAAGTAATTATCGGTGAGAAACTTGTTGATTTAAAAAAGGTAGAAAGATCAACAAATAATTTTGATAAATTACGCTCCTTGTTCAATGCGTTCAACGTAGAGGAAGCATCTAAAATAACTGGTGTTACCAGAGAAGCAATCAGGAACGCAGCGTTATTATTAACAAAGCCGGGGAATTGTTGTATCGTCTGCGGCAAAGATATTGAAGAAAGCCCATTGGGTGCGGACACGATAAGGGCATTGATGAACCTCTGCGCACTGCTTCCTGCTTATAATGGAGATGCAGGTTCCGGTAAGGTTTCGCTTTTCTTTTCAAGGTCTCATAATAACTCTCAGGGCGTAAATGATATGGGTGTAGTACCGGGATTCTTTCCGGGATATGTCAATATTAATGAGACGTCCAATAAGGAAAAGGTCGAAAAGTCATGGGGTGTAAAATTCCCTGATGCTATCTTTAAAAAAGACCACGAAAATGTTATCGACCTTGCACTCAACAGCAAGTTAAAAGCCCTCTATATCATGGGAGAAAACCTCATCGTAAACTACCCAAATGGCAAGAAAATTAAAGAGGCCTGCCAGAAGATAGATTTCATTGTTGTCCAGGATACCTTTCTGACGGAAACTGCTCAACTGGCAGAAGTTGTCCTTCCTGCTGCCACTTTTGCAGAAAAGGAAGGCACATTTACTAATATGGGAATGACCGTGCAAAGCCTAAATAAGGCCATTAAGCCAGTGGGGGATGCGAAACCGGATTGGCAAATTATTTGTAGTCTGGCACAAAAGATGGGTAGCCATTATTCGTACGTATCCCCAAAAGATATTTTGACTGAGATAGAAAATATATCTCCCATGTATGCAGGGATTAATTACGACCGGTTAAAAAGGAAAGAATTTCACTGGGCGTCTTCTGTATACAATAAAAATAAATCAACAAAGTATACGTTTAACATAGTTAAGCCAAAATCTTCGGAGATCAAGGAAAATAAGGATTTCCCCTTTGTATTGCTGACCGGCGCCAGCCTGAATCACCAAGGCACCTTTTCCAGACATTCAAAGTCGCTGGTATCGGTTGCCTCAGAATGTTTTGTTGAAATAAATAAAAAGGATGCTCAAGTATTGCAAATCAATAATGGGGATAAGGTCACGATTGAGTCCGCTCAAAACAAATTAACGCTTAAGGCAAAAGTTACAGGCAAATTATCTGAAAGAACGGTTTTTGTTTCAGAAGATTACGAGTGGGTGCCTGTCAATATCCTGCGTGATAGGGTACATACTCCTGTCAAAATATACAAGGAGACAGTGTAAATATATGCCGAAGAAAGGGCAAACATATTTTTGTGAGATCTGCAGGCAAAAAGTCGTTGTTGCCGAAGAGGGATTTGGCGTGCTGGTTTGCTGC
Source organism: Planctomycetes bacterium RIFOXYC2_FULL_41_27 (assembly GCA_001828645.1). Classification (GTDB taxonomy): domain Bacteria; phylum Planctomycetota; class Brocadiia; order Brocadiales; family Brocadiaceae; genus Wunengus; species Wunengus californicus. The sequence continues at coordinate 5,616 of MHZD01000260.1, forward strand.
GGTCAGGAAATGAAGCTGGTTGGAGTCAAGGGGATGATGGCCACCTGGACAACCGCCCATCATAAGCCAAATGGGGGAGTAATCTTTGTGTGTAATGTTTGCAAACAAAAGATAAAGGTTGTCGTGGAAACGACGGGTATATTAGAGTGCTGCGGTCAAAGAATGCAGCGGGAAGAGGCAAGCACTGGGCAAAAATGAAGAGTATCTGTCGGATTGGGTTTAAGAACGAATCCGAATTATAGAAAATCTGAGAAATCAAAAGTTGCAAATAATATGACAAATTCATCAGTATCGTGGAGAAAAGTATGGGTGCAATAATTATCAAGGGTAATATAGACGAAAACAAGAAGAGAGAGGTGCAAGATATTGAAAAAAAACGCTTATTTAATGCTCATAAACATTGCGGTATTATTAAATGGAAAAAAGACCCGGTGAAATATCAAAAGGAATTAAGGGATGAATGGGAACATCCTGATTGATACAAATATTGCTCTATACCTTTTACAGGGGAACGAAAAGGTAGCGAACTTGTTAGACGGCAAAAGAGTATTTGCTTCTTTTATAACTGAGGTTGAAATTCTGAGTTATGGTAAAATTACGGATGAAGAAGAATCCAAAATAAAGGAATTCCTAAGCGAGATAACTGTTGTTGGATGGAATGATGTGATACGGGATCATGCTATAAAACTCAAAAGAAATTACAAAATCAAAATTCCCGATGCTATCATTACTGCCACCTCTCTTTATTTAAAGGTTCCATTTTTTACAGCCGACAGGGAATTTCTCAGAATTTCTGAAGAAATAGACTTAATGTTATACGAATTTGAGTTTTAATGGGTTTTTTATGAATAAAGAATTTCTTATTTATCTTATTATCGCCTGCGTTAAGATATTACTAGTGTTTGGGGTGGTTCAGCTCATAATTATCTCCATGATCTGGCTCGAAAGGAAGATTATGGCGCATATGCAGGTACGTCTTGGGCCAATGCGTGTCGGTCCGCACGGCTTGTTACAGCCAATAGCAGATGGTATAAAGCTTCTATTCAAGGAAGATATTATCCCGGAAAAGGCAAGTAAGTTGCTTTTTGTACTGGCGCCCATAATGACACTGGTTCCTGCACTGATTACCTTTGCCGTTATTCCCTTCGGGGATAAGGTAAAGATTCTTGGATACAACATTGACCTTGTAATTACCGATATCAATGTGGGATTTCTGTATATATTTGCAGTATCTTCCTTAGGTATTTATGGCATTGTTATGGCTAGTTGGGCATCGAATAACAAGTATTCACTATTGGGTGGGATACGGTCTGCTGCCCAAATGATCAGTTATGAACTGACCCTCGGGTTATCGCTTATTGGGGTCGTCATGCTGACGGAGTCGTTAAGTCTTGTGGATGTGGTCAATGGGCAGTCGAAACTGTGGAATATTTTGTTACAACCCATTGGGTTTTTTATTTATTGCACCAGCGCTATTGCAGAGGTGAATCGGTGTCCCTTTGACCTCCCCGAGGCAGAATCAGAGCTTGTGGCAGGATACCATACGGAATACAGCAGTATGAAATTTGCCACGTTTTTCATGGCCGAATATGCCAACATGATTACGGTGTCTGCCATTGCCGTAACTTTTTTTCTGGGTGGCTGGCACGGGCCATTCTTACCGCCGGTGGTATGGTTCATGCTAAAATTATCAGCCTGCTTATTCTTCTTTATCTGGATAAGGTCGACTTACCCAAGGCTCAGATATGATCAACTGATGCATTTTGGCTGGAAATTCTTGTTGCCTCTTTCCCTGTTCAACATATTGCTCACGGGGTTTATCATGATTCTTAAAGGATAATATGATCGTACCATTAATTAAAGGTCTCACGCTCACAATCAAGAGATTTCTCAACCCGAATACGTGCGTCACAATACAGTATCCCGACGAGCGGCCAAAACTTGCATCAAGGTTTCGCGGGCTGCCTGAACTACAGATAGGAAAGGACGGGAGGGAAAAGTGTGTCGCCTGCGGACTGTGCGCCAGAGTGTGTCCTTCTCAATGTATTAACGTTGAAGGGGCTGAGGATGAAACAAACAGGAGATACCCAAAAATTTATGAGTTGGATGCCTTCCGATGTATTTTTTGCGGGTTTTGTGAAGAGGCATGTCCCGTAAGGGCGATAATCCTTAGAGATACCTTCGAACTGGCAACATATGACAATAAGGATGTTTTCGATAAGGAAAAGCTGTTAGACCTTACGAGGAAAAGGGATTTGCCGCGATAAGACTAAATTAAAATTTTAGACTTCGTCGTGAGCGCTTAGTCGAACGATTTAGGATTTCAGAATTACGATTTTTTTAAATCCAAAATCGTAATTCGTAAATCGTAAATGTCTGCTAAAAATGTCAAAATGTTTTTATTAGGGAACGGATAAAAACGCCGGTGTAACACTATGGAAGCATATTTATTTTATATTGTAGCAACAATCGCCGTAGTCGCTGGGGTCTATCTCATTTTTGAGAAAAACCCTGTCTTCAGCGCTTTGTACCTTATTCAGACGATGGTCTGCATTGCAGTGCTCTATATATTACTTGAGGCGCAGTTCATTGCTGCGGTTCAAATCATTGTGTATGCAGGCGCTATTATGGTGCTC
>MHZD01000261.1 GCA_001828645.1 Planctomycetes bacterium RIFOXYC2_FULL_41_27
CATTTAAAAATTCATCCATGTGCTCACCCTCTGCCATTTTCATTAGCTTCTCCATCATTTGCTGAATGGTTTCTTCGATGCGTTTGAGTTCCGAAAGTACCTGTTCATTAAGCTTTGCATCTTCTCCCTGACGTAATTTATCGAGTAAGTTCTCGATATTGTTTTGAGATTGGATAAGGTTCTTTCCTGTATCTAAGACTTCGTCTAGCTTTTGCTTTTGAATCAGTTCATTCAGGAAGAGGATAATATTTTCGACCTCAACCACTTCTTCATCCTGAACTTTTTGTAATTCGTTCAATACAGAAACTGGAATATTATTATCTGCTATATTTTGTATGAATTGCCGGATGGCAGTCCGCTTTTTCTCGGTAACATCACGGAACTTGCTTTTCAGGTTTTCGAGAGAATAGTACACGCTATAATTTGCCAGGGTATCCTCTTGCATGCCCACTAAAATATCGGTAAAAAGACGGATAATCCTCTCTGCCCGTTCTTGAATGCCGTCTTGCGTCATGACGAGATAATCCCTGGATGCACACTTTTCGTCATCAATCCTCTTTGTGAGGTCATCGGATAACATATGAAGTAATTCCTGTAAAAGCGCCTCTTGTAATTGCACCAGTTCCTGATGCTTTTTCCTGGAACTATATATTTCTAAATAATATGTTTTGGAACTGCCGACTTTAGGACCTGATATAGTATCGTTGTCTTTTACCTCGATATGGTATGGAATCTTATCATCCGGCTTCAGGTTTAATTCACTGAGCGACCATGAATAAGCGCCGCTATATTGGAGTTGTTTTTTGCTAAAGCTGGTAATTATTTTAGTTTTTCTTTCATTTCCTTGCTCGAACACAAGAGAAATTTCGCTTATGCCGAAGTCATCATTTGTCGTATACTTGAGTTCAACTACATCTTTTTCATTGACCGTGATATCTTTTCCCGGGGCATTTATGGATATCTCAGGATATTGGTCTGAATCCACTTGAATTTTATGGGGTGTCGCATCCTTGAATGTTCTGCCCATATTATCAGTAGTCTCGAAAACATATGTTCCACTCTCAAGTAATGCCAGAGTGCCTTTCATTGTTTTGCCGTTTTCTACCACAAAGGGAATTTTGGTTGAATCGTTAAAGATGATTGCTGCAGATGCTAAGGCCCGCTCACTTATGGCGCTCA
>MHZD01000262.1:0-1433 GCA_001828645.1 Planctomycetes bacterium RIFOXYC2_FULL_41_27
CCTTTATTTCAGCCAGATAGGTGCAGAATTCCCTTTTCCATGCCAATTTTTCATTCTTCGTTTTGTAAGTCTCCGAAATCTTTTCAGCGATAATCTGCGACCTGAAAGGGTCGCCGGGCAGTAAGGCAATCTTTGCGCCTCGAATCTTCTTTTTGTCAAGGTCCAGGTGATATACACTTCCCATGGTTATTATCCGAAAATACCGTTATAGTTCAGTTCACCGCAGAGACGCAAAGAACGCAGAGGTTGAGAAGATGAGAAGTTGGGAAGATGGGGGGGAAATCTCAACCACTCATCTGCCCATCCTCCCAACTTCTTTCTCTTTGTGTCCTTTGTGCCTTTTCTTTTTAATCTGCGCAATCTGTGTCCTAATTTATATGCAGATTGTTTCACACTGTCAACTGTTTTATGTAAATTTATGCTTATGATTGTTAATTCTGATGTGCCTGGTGTATAATATTGAAGATATTGTAACAGTTCAGCCCACCGCAAAGGCGCAAAGGACGCAAAGTAAAAACTTTAAAAAAGAGGAAAATAGTTCACAGAAGAATTATCTTCTATAACAAAAGCACAAGGTTTTTCAGAAATTTTCAGCATCTACTTTCTAAAAAATAATACCTTTGCGCTCTTTGCGCCTTTGCGGTGAACTATTACAAGATATTCAAACTCAGGATAAAACATTCGAAACCACAAATGTCTATACAAAAATTTGCATTCACTCATAAAACAGACACCAATACACTGCTCAATTTTATCGCCCAGAAATTAACCGTATCCAAAAATAAGGCAAAACAACTCCTTGATAGACGAATGGTTTTTGTGAACAAAAAGCGGGTATGGATTGCATCCTACCAATTGAACAAAGGGGATGTGGTTGAGGTTATTACAAGAGAAATCAAACCCCAAGAATTTGAAAAGGATTGTATTCTATTTAAAGACAATCATTATCTGATTGTTTCAAAACCCCCTGATATCATAACAAATGGCTTAGAAAGTCTTGAAGAGCATCTCCGGATGCATTTCAAAGATACCCATATCCAGGCCGTTCATCGGCTTGACAGAGATACTTCTGGTGCTGTTATCTTCGCAACGAATAAGGATGCCTTCGAGCGTATGAAGACCTTATTTAAAAAAAATCTGATGAAAAAGGTCTACAGGGTTATTGTGAGGAGTGGTGTGGGCAAACAAACCTTCACCATAAATACACCAATTCGTGGACAAAGGGCTGTGTCACACGTGAAGCTCTTAAAGAGGGGTAAGGATGCCTCCTATCTGGAGGTTGATATTGAAACGGGTAGGACACATCAGATCAGGATACATCTTGCATCTGTGGGATACCCAGTCATTGGAGAGACAGAATACGACCGCAAGCCAATCGAACACCCGTTATTGAGGCAAATACGAAGACAGATGCTTCATGCCTATCAGATATT
>MHZD01000262.1:1466-2021 GCA_001828645.1 Planctomycetes bacterium RIFOXYC2_FULL_41_27
GGTCACCGCAGATATTCCTGAAGATTTTAATCAGTGCCTTATTGCTTTAGGTCTCGGAAATAGATAAGGCAGATTTTATATGTTCAAAAATCTCGTCTTCTAATTGGTCGTTACCAATCCTTTCCTGATTTTCTCTGTCAAGATGCCATCTTATCGGGTTATTGTGAATGTATTCTCTTATTTTGTTCAGTTTATTTTCGTTACGGATGATGTGTTCATAATAATTGCGTTGCCAAACAGGAATGCCGGTTGAATTACGTATCGTGTTTATTTGTTTTGATGAATTCATCTTGAAATAACCGACAACCTTTGGAATTAACATCCTGCGTCTTTTATTTTTCTGGTTGGTGTTTGCCGTTTGTAGGGCAATTCATGAATTGCCCCTACATGATCGATAATTTTAATAATTCCATGAACGTGGTTGGGCATTACAACAAATTTATCTAATTCAATATTGTCATAACGTTCTAGTAAACTATTCCAACACGCTAGCACAATATTGCCGAATTGATTTAAAATCATTTCCTCATCTGCCACGTTACCCAACACACATTC
>MHZD01000263.1 GCA_001828645.1 Planctomycetes bacterium RIFOXYC2_FULL_41_27
TGTGTGAAATATCAGGCTATTTTAATTTTTACTCCGTGATACAAATTATGGATCAATTTTTATGGTGCTAAAAAATAACGCATCATTTCAAACTTTCTGATTGTGAGGGTTTCGTGAGGTATATCAAATTGTTAACACCTCAAGCTCCTCATGTAGGTGAGACGTTCGCACGTGACATTATAATGACAGATGTGGGTCGTCTGTCCTGTCAAAAGAGGGGATAAAAGGGTGTGTCATAGCTCGTCTGCATAAGTAAAAACTAAAGGCAGCCTAATTTATAACCTTAATAAAGACTTTCTGTTTTAGGCTGTTGATATATTGTCTTTTTAATCTGGAGGTTTCTTCCCGATACAGTTTTTTGTAAATATCATCCTGAACTTCTTCAAAATCCCGTATCTTTTCGGGTTTAATAAGTTCTACTTTGAAAATATGATATCCGACAGGTGATTCGGCAATTTTACTGTATTCGTTGTTCTTTAAACTATAAACAACATCCCGAAGGTCTTTTCTCAATTCATTAACTTCTTCAAAAGTACACAGGCCGCCGTTTTCAGTATTTGGACCGTCTGAATTTTGTTTGGCCACGGTCGAAAAATCCTGACCTTTTTCAAGACGTTTCAAGATTTTTTGCGCTATTGCAAGCGTTTCTTCTTTATTGTTGTTATGAGCAGAAAACTTGACCATGAGATGTCTCAATTTTACCTCTTTTTTCTGGCGAAATTCGTCAATATTCTCGCAATAATAGCGTCTCAGCAATTTCGGCTGGACTTTCACTTTATCATGGACATTTTCCTTCATGATCCTATCTATCATGATATCTTCCTTAAGTTCGTTCTTTTTTTCGATGGGATTTATCCCTTGGGCTTCGGCAATTTCATAATATTTAGATAAAGAACCTACGTTCTTGACAGCGCCTTTCACAAAAGAGTCCAGGTCTTTTTCCACCTCTTTCATCATTGCCTCACTTGTGCCGAATAACTTATTCGCCTCTTTAATCAGTACCTTCCTGTTAATAGTTTCTTCCAGGGTGTCTTTTAATATTTGGTCAACTTTATCCATCAACTCATTGTCTCTGTATCGATTCTGGGCCTCTTTGATGGCTATGGCAGCACGTTTTATAACGTCTTCCTGAGTGATAATTTCGTCATCCACAATGGCCTTGATAGAATTGATGCTGTTTTTGTTATAATCGCTCTCAGCCCCGTGCGAAAGGGTAGAGGCGATAATAATAACGAATACTGGCAATAAATTATATTTTATGAATACTTTCAAAGTTGCACCTTGTTTCAATTATAGAAACTAATAATAATGATAATACACTAAATATTAATAGATTTTCTCAAAAAATCTAGTAAATCTTCTGGCTGCATTTCTTTTTTAGGCAGTCTCAAATGCAAGGTATCTTCGTTAATAACCCGTATGTACTTTTTTAGATTACTTAAACCTGTTTCGGCTCTTTTTAAATCAATTATCTGTATAATAACAATATTATCAACCCGAATCAAAGAGCGAATTTTCGATTTTTGCGCAATAATCCTCAATTTGCTCTCAGAAAGCAGATTTTTTACAGGCTGAGGAGGGATATTGCCAAACCTGTCCATTATTTCCTCTGCAATATTCTGTACCTCCTCAAATGTAGCAGACCGATTCAACCTGCGGTAAATATCCATCTTCAACGAATCTTCAGGTATATAGCTTTTTGGAATAAATGATTCGAGATTGAGATCAATGGAAACATCTGGTTTTTCTTCTATAGGCTCGCGATTTGCCTTCCGTACAGCCAATTCCAATAATCGACAGTACAATTCATAACCAACAGATGCAATATGGCCATGCTGCTCTGTCCCCAGGATATTCCCGGCACCACGGATTTCCAAGTCTCGCATGGCTATCTTAAATCCTGCGCCCAGTTCTGCAAACTCCTCAATTGCCTTTATACGCTTTTCGGCCTCAGGATTGATTGGACGATCGTTGGGTAATATGATATAGGCATATGCACGATGCTTGTATCGACCCACTCTGCCACGCAACTGGTGCAAATCCGCAAGACCAAAAGTATCGGCGCAATTGATAAATATCGTATTGACATTGGGAATATCAAGTCCTGATTCAATAATCGTCGTAGCTACCAGGATATCAGCCTGACCATCAACAAAAGCGCGCATTCTTTGTTCCATGAGTTTTTCGTCCATCTGCCCGTGTACCGTCATGATCCTTGCTTCGGGTACAATCTCGGATATATTTATAGCAACACGTTCGATATTATACACACGGTTGTGAACGAAGTATATCTGACCATCACGATTGAGTTCCTGTCTGATGGCCCGGCGTATACGTTCCGGGTCGAACCGAATAATTTGAGTATGGATAGCCTGTCTGCCCAACGGGGGGGTGTTCAGTGAAGATATATCTTTAATACCCATAAGTGACATGTGGAGAGTCCTGGGAATCGGTGTGGCGGTTAACGTAAGCACGTCCACCATCTGCCGGAATTTTTTAAGACGTTCCTTGTGCTCAACGCCAAATCGCTGCTCCTCGTCAATAATGACAAGCCCCAGGTCTTTAAAATAGACGTCTTTCTGAAGAAGTCGGTGGGTACCGATCAGGATGTCGGTAAGGCCAGCAGACGTCTTCTCCAAAGTTTCCTTTTGCTCCTTACGCGATTTAAAACGACTTAATACATCGATTTTTACCGGGTAATCGGCCGTCCGTTCTGAAAAGGTGGTATAGTGTTGTTGTGCAAGAATAGTTGTTGGCACCAGCACGGCCACCTGTTTTCCAGACATTACAGACTTAAAGGCTGCCCGTATTGCAATCTCGGTTTTTCCATATCCAACATCGCCGCAGATGAGCCGATCCATAGGCCTTTTTGATTCCATGTCTTTTTTAATGTCATTAATCACTTGAATTTGGTCAGGAGTCTCATCGTAAATAAATTCCGCTTCGAACTCTCGCTGCCAATCAGTGTCCTTCGGATAGACAATGCCTTCTTTCGCATTACGCAATGCCTGCATGTGCAGTAAATCGCTGGCAATATCGGTAACGGCGTTTTCCGCCCGTTTTTTTCTGATTTCCCAATACTTCGACCCAATCTTATCGAGCCTGGGGCTGTGGTCTGAACTCCCGATATACTTTTGCACCACCTCAATCTTCGTTGCCGGGACGTATATCTTTGTCCCGTTGTCGTATTCGATTATCAGGTATTCCCTTTTATATCCCTCTTCTTCCAGTGTTTCCATGCCCAGGAAACGTCCTATGCCGTGGGAAATGTGAACCACATAGTCTCCTTTTTTCAGGTCGACAAAGGAGTCGATCGCCCTGGTTTGGATAGGCTTTTTCACTTCACGACGCTGTTTATAACGGTGAAAGATTTCGTGGTGCGCAAGGATGGCGATTTGGATATCAGAAAACTGGAATCCTTTGCTCAGACGTCCTATTAGGAGTTCTGGTTGTTTATTACTTTCGATGCGTAAATCATGAATAATCTCCTGAAACCGTTGTTCCTCCGCTATGTTGTTACAAAAGACTATTGTTCTGGCATGGGCTTCGATTACCGTATTAAATTCCGACGCAATTGCCTGGATATTATGCGGAAAATTATCTGCGCTTTTTACATGAAACGTATAATCACTCGTGTTTAATGATAAAGGTAGTTTCTCCAAAGATATCTTTACGAATGCGCTGAATTGACTGGAGATTTCGTCATAGGTAAACAGTTCACCCCCTCCCCTAACCCCTCCCACCAGGGGAGGGGAATACTCATTGTCCCCTTGTATTCCTCCCCCTTGATGGGGGAGGTTTAGGTGGGGGTGTACTGTTTCGTCATAGGTTAACAATCCGTCGCTAGTATTGGCATCAGTCAATATCTTCCTTGCACGATCTTCTATACTTGCGGGTTCTTTGAGGACGATCCAGGTGTTTTTGTTAAGATAAGTCAAGAGAGACGTTTTTTCGCATTCTAATTGAGCAGAAGCTGGATTATTGTATTGTTCTGGTAATAGTTCACCCCCACCCTTGCCCTCCCCCATCAAGGGGGAGGTAACATGGTAGTTCCACGTTTGTACAAGTTTATCAGTAAGTATTTCCCCACCCCTGGTGGGAGGGGACAGGGGAGGGGGGGGAATTTGATTGCGGTTTGTTGCACTATAAATCTTATCTACAGAAAGTATTTTGCAAGCATCTAATTCTTGTTCAGATTGCTGAGACTCAATATTGAATCTGCGAATGGATTCAATTTCATCTCCAAAATACTCGATACGATAGGGGACATCAGAGGCATAGGGGAAAATATCGACAATGCCGCCGCGCAGGGCATATTCCCCAAAGTTTTCGACCTGATGGGTCAGTTGATACTGATGGTTCTGCAACCATGAGACGAGTTCTTCGCGTGGATATTCATGGTTCCTCTGAAGACTCAGGATATTTTTCGTAATAGATTTTGGAGACGGTACGGGCTGTAACAGCGCCTGGATGGGTGTTACAACAATATCGAACTTGCTACTGTCCTGGATATCGTTACAAAGTATCTGATTGAGGATATGCAGCCTTTGTGCCAGTACATCACCCTCATTTTCGAAGTTATTGGTAAAAATGTCTTCCCTGGCAGGAAATAATCCGACATGCCCATTTAGAAAGGTTTTCAGGTCTTCCACGTCTTCTTCAGCTTCTTCAACACTGGGTACAACCAGAAGTAGCATGGGACGTGCTTTGGTTGCCTTTAGTTGCTCACTTGAAAGAGCAGCGATGAAGAAGCTCGCAGCCGATCCCCACAGCCCGTTGACAGTGCAATCATTTCCTGTCTGGAGCTGACGAATAATCTCCCTGTATTGCTTATTTGCGTGAAGTATCCTGATAAAATCTTTCATAAAATTAACATTTAGGGCACAGAAAAATGCAGATTAAGAGAATTTAATGGATTATAAATTAGGCCTTCGGCAACTTTATCTGCTACCCGCGAAATACACTAAAGGTCACAAAACTTTTTTTTAATCAAGTTCAGAAATACTATTTTCCCGTGTTTTTTCGCGTATTTCGTGGGCTAAAGTAATTTTGAAAATTCCTGTACGTTTAATTGTAATGCAAAGAGACGAATAAAATCAAGCGATTTGACAATACCCTTTGTGATGAGCTATTGCCGGGAAATTTGTATAAGAAAGGCTTGATGAAACAAATCAATCTTGTCTTGACAGGATTTACACGGATAACAGTAAACCGCACAGACGAAGAGGTCACGGAGAAAGAAAAAGATAAGGAGAAAGGGAGAATCGCGGAGGTTGGGGAAGAGAGATGTGCATGCTCAGTTTGAGTAGGATGCGTGAATCGCAAGAGCACCCATCGTTCCACCGCCGTAATGGTGAGTAGAATTGTTACAAAAGATTAAGTCGCTTTCTCCAGAGGAAGATTTTCAATGCTGATATTAACGAGGTCTGATATATCCAGTTTCTCACTTGCATCAAGGATTTCTAGACCCACGATGTGGCCATTTTCATCAAGGTCAACCGTTACCCCTTCTTCGATGTCCCTCGAATCTGTTATTTTGGCTTCTCTTAGCTTTATGTATAACGCATCAATGTCTTTACTGTATTCTATTTTCATAGTATCACCCTTTAAATGGTTTTTTTCTGATCGTGACGGTAATAACCAGAATATGATCAGCTTCTTCTTTGAAGGTAACTCTCAGGTATCTCCCGTTTACAAATTTAAATGCATTCATCCTTCCCTTTATGCTTGGTTCGCAAAGGTCAGGGATCTCAATGGCAAGCTCAGTTTCCGTTTCGCCAACCTCACGATCTTTCATGCGTTTCTTTGCATGACGGACATATTTAATTGGCTTCATTTATTGTGAAAATAACAGTTTTTTAGAGAAGAGTCAAATGTAATATTGGAAGCGTTAACCACGGAAAGTGGATAATCCCACTTTGACAGGATTTACAGAATGAATATCGGAAAAAGGAGATTGTCGGATTATGAGAAAGAAATTATTCGGTTTTGTGGAAAGCAGGTTTGGCCTTTTGTGGTGTATTGCAGTCGTGTAAGTTGGGTGAAGCAGTTCGCTCCCAACAGAAAAGTTATAAAAATTCAGGCGGAGTTAATACGTTGATAAATGACTTTCCTTTAAAGTGTTTAGTATTCCAGGTGATAATTGCATCTATATTATCGCTTGTCTCCAATGTCCACAGAATAACTGCATCGCCGAGCCGAATGCCTTTCTGGATTCTTGATAGACACTCTGAAACAAGCGTAGCCCAAAAGTCCTTCTCTCCCTCAGCTAAAAATCGTGGAAAGAGTATTTTTGTATCTTCGGCAGAGAGGTATTTATAAAAGACCGTTATAGAATCCTCTTTTCTTGCAACGGTGGCGAGTATGCCGCAAAACTCAAGGAGATTGAAGATGGTAATAGCCTTGGTCTGATTACCAAGTTTGTCAAAAAGCTCTCTTGTGGCATGGTATCTTTGGTCATTACGAAAGATATGGTAAATGGCAAGAACGGCCGTATCGAGGGCGATCATACAGCAAGGTTATCTCCGCACCGAGTTTATTATTGCATCAATGTCAGTAGTGCCAAAGGCGGTTTTGACAGCCGCTTCAATCCCCTTTGAATCAAGGCGTATGTCCCCTATCCGTCCGCCCCTTTTAAGCCGTTCTTCGATATACAGGGATACAGAATTTTTGACGTCATCTATGGGAGTTATTGTCACATCAAATTCCCTGCCCGTGGCAGCCCCTATTTCTTCGAGAACAGACAGATGCCCGTCTGGAAGGACTTTGCTTCTGAATCTGTATGTATTCTTGAGTTTTTTCATGTACATAATACTAAGGTATCCGATACTTTCTGTCAAGAGATATTCGTAGGTTTCCAGTTTTTTGTGAAAGAGTCAATAAGATAGGAAATGGTTATTTTCACTTTTTCGTGTTCCTTGATATGTTTTTTTCCCAAAGGTTTAAAAACTCCGTTTTCATATATTGCTTCAACTGTTTTTGCCATAGCTTTTTCTCCTTTTATTCGTAATTATACGTTTATTGTGAGTTTTGTAAAGGCCAAATTAAGTCCTATGAGAGAAAAGACTTGACAAATAGAGTTGATTCTTGATTAATATAGGCAATAGTTCACCGCAGAGACGCAAAGGACGCAAAGAGAAAGAGATTGGGAAGTTGGGAGGTTGAGAGGTTGAGATTTTCTCAGCTTCCCACCTTCTCATATTCTCAACTTCTGCCTCCCTTCTTTGCGAACTTTGCGCCTTTGCGGTGAGCTGAACT
>MHZD01000264.1 GCA_001828645.1 Planctomycetes bacterium RIFOXYC2_FULL_41_27
AAACACCTGTTGCTGCTGATACCGCATCTTCCGTTGATTTTCCGCTCTTGATGCCATCCAGAATAGATACAAGCAAAGGATAACCACCGCGGTTGAATATATAATCGATTACGGTAAAAACTTCGGCAAAGGCAAGCGCTGTATCTTCTCTCTTTTTTAACTTTGCCAGCGATGGGTGCATTTGTTCAAACGTGATAAAATAATTCTTTTCAACAGCCTCGGCCATCAGGCTTTCTAAAGAAACAGGCAGTTTAGGAGTTATATTTTCCAGCCAGCGGTTTTCTTCATACTTTGCAATCCCTTCATGGAGCCAAATGGGCACGCGATTGTACGTCTTTTTCATTATTACGTAGTGTACGTACTCATGGGTAAGTGTGTCGAGCCATTGATATCCTCTGGGCTGGAGGCGCGGACTTGTGATAATTACACGATTAAATAAACAGATTGCTACGGTTCCGGAGGTTTCTATTTCTCCTTTGGTAAGCGTCGAGATCGTACAAAAGCTTTCTGCGTCAGGAAAAACTTCGACAAGAACAGGTTCTTTTGGAAAATAACTAAGGTCGTTCCCAACGGCTTTATAAGCCTTTTCAAGGGTATTTAAGGCATAATCGACCAGTATGGCATCCTGGTCTTCCTCATATCGAAATAAGAAGTGCTCGGTTTTAACCTCTTTGAACTTATTCGTAGTTTGATAAATCTTATCTACAAAGTCATAAAATTCTTGGGCATTTTGTGCAATGCCCGGCTCTTTTTGTGCCTCTTTTAAAAAAGATAATGACTCTTTATAATTCCCCTCATAGAATCGTACTTCGCCCACAAAAAACAGTACATAAGGATTTTCTGCGGCAGTTGAAAGCAGTTTATTGGCAATAGCAGAAGCCTCTTCGATTTGCCACGTCTTCAGACATTCCTCTCCGTAAGCAATTTCACCCACAACGTCAAAGAATTTTTCTTGTTGTGCGTGTACCTCACCCGTAAATAATGTGAGGATTGGTAAGAGAAATACGAGTGTAATAGAGATTCTTTTCATTTAATTTCTTCCTCTATCAATCCATAGAGTTTGTAAACCATTTGGTCAATCTGTTTTTCCAACGCCGATGTGTCGGCATGGGGGGCTAGCGAGGATTTGGGCAACGAAGGCGATGAAGGGATGCTGGGATTTTAAGCCACTACTAACTCTATAGGCAATGGTTTATCTATACCAACAGTTTTACTGACATAGAGTTTTTCAATACCAATGGTCTTTCC
>MHZD01000265.1 GCA_001828645.1 Planctomycetes bacterium RIFOXYC2_FULL_41_27
CGTATGTTTCGCTTTAACACTACCATGCAATCTCCTTTTGCCCTTCCCAGAATTCTTTCATGGCGTCATTGAGAAATGACTCGATTCCTCTGCTTGTGTTGGTGGCGCCCGTAATCGCATCAACCTCATTATTGCCCCCAGCATTTCTCCCTCTGACCACTAATATCTTAGGTTTCAACTTCTTTCCGACAAATTGTTTCTTAAATTGTTCCTCTGTAATTCTGCCGCCCAAACCCGGCGTCTCGCTGTGGTCTAATACCTCTATGCCTTTTAATGTTTCCAGGTCTGGTTCTATGCAAATGAAAAGCGACATGATGCTTGACTTATTGTAACCGTATCCCAACTTGGACTCTACAAATCCAACGCCCTGAAGCTTTCCGTCTTTCACATACTTATACAATCTTTTTCCACCTTTCGGTTTCTCTGCGGCTGTTTGTGCACCTGCGGGCTGAATTTCAAAGGACGGTACCGGCGGCTCTTCTACCGTTATGTTTTTCTTAAAGACTTCACGAATATCCTTTTTGTCAAAGCTCTTGAAGGTAAAACCCAGCAGTCTTTTTTCTATGGTACGATATGGTAGTTTAAAAATATCCAGAACGGCGCGTTTCTCTTTTATATCATAGTATTCGGCAATTTTGGGGGCTGTATAAAAATATACCATGAGAAGACCCGCACAAGGCAAAAAGGTGATCAAAATGATTGAAGCAATGCGGAGTATAATTTTTTTTAATTCTTCCATGAGCGCAAATGAATCAAATACGATACTTTATTTTCACCATTAAAGATTGAATTGGTATGGCTAGAAGGTTCATGAGCAGTATTGAGTACATCACCCCTTCTGGCAAAGTGGTAAAATCCCTTATGAGCACTGTGATAAAGCCGCACCCGGCGCCATATATCCATTTTGCAGCCTGATTATATGTCGTGGTTATGGGGTCGGTTGCCATAAAAAAAGCCCCAAGGATTAACCCGCCGCTCAGGAGCTGGAATAAAGGCGGAGCCACAGCCTTACCTAAAATTAACGAGAAAAACACGGAAAGGATAAGCACACACCCCAGATAGGATACGGGTATCCTCCAATTCACCACCCTGATTTTGATTAGCCACAAACCTGACAATATCAATGCCAGTCGACACGTTTCACCCAGAGAACCACCCGATGTCCCAAATATGAGTGAAAGATAGGATGTAACTTCGCCATTGGTCTTGAATGCCGTCAACGGTGTAGCGTGAGTTACGGCATCAAGTCCATAGCGAAAAGAATGAAGGTCGGGCATGCCCACAAATGGCATTTGATAGCCTGTAACCAGAAGAGACGGAAAACATATCGTTAAAAACAAACGACTGAACAGGGCAGGATTCACAAGGTTATTCCCTACACCGCCCAACACATTTCTAAATATAATGGCCAGTGCTGCCCCCAAACCTACTAACCAAAGGGGCGATTGCGGCGGTAAGATAGCGGGAATAAGGAGACATGAAACAAATCCGCCCTCGCTGATATGATCCTCCCGTGCAATAATAGCCCAGAACACATCAACAACAAACACGCCAATAATAAACGAAACCAGCAGTTTGGATACAACGCATTGCCACCCGAAAAAATAGGTTGCAGGAAGCACCCATCCAATAACCAATGCCACAAGCACAGCCCCCATAAACCTTTTCACATCATAATTGTTTCGGATAAAGGGTTGTGTCCTGGTAGTTTCCTTTGTACTCCGGAGGAGACCGTCAAATGCGCCAAAAATGGCTCCAAATAAGAAATTGACCTTCGGGTGGGTGTGAATAAAGGATTCTATCTTGTCGAGACTCTTACCTATAATCGGTTCTGTTGGTTTGATCAATTTTTTCATAGTTGTTTATCCAACGCCTTGCATTCCTTGATGATCTGTAAGAGTTCTAATTTAGAAGGACATATGAAACTGCACAATCCACATTCAATACATTTTCCCAGATTATAAAGGCGTGCCTTATGCTTTTCTCCCCTTATATAACTGTGATAATAGAGTGCCGGCTCCAAATCTACCGGACAAATGTCATCGCAAAAATTGCAATAGACGCACCGCCTCAATTCTCCAAGCATGTTTGTGGTCAATACTAACTCATCCGATTTGAACATAGGAAACATTACCTTCTGGTCCAGTTCCTCTAAAACCACAACATTATTGACAGACCAGTCCATCTTCTGTGATAAATCCGTTATCTCCCTGCCGTGCAAGGGACCATTTACAAACACGCGATATTTAACTGACTCTTTGACCCTATTCTGGAGTATCTTCTCAAGAGACGTCCCCAGTTGTACATTGATAATCTCATTCTCCTTCATGCCTGTGCCTGAAAGGGCAATGAAGCGTGAATCAACCTTATTCCCCAGCATGCAATTTTCATAGATGGCCGATACCGTTTGCGCATCCAGAATCAAGATACCCTGAGTCGTTGTATCCTGGCCGAAATTCATTTCAATATCTAAAACAACCTTTGAAAGAATAACGGGGTCGTTTTGAGGATATTTTGCAGCTAACGCAAAAACCTTCATCCATTCGGTATTACCTGCGTAATCCTTTACCGCAGCATTGGGTTCGTCTTCTTTTTTATTTATAGCTATGTAACATTTAGCCTCTGGGAAGTAACGTGTTTTTATCTCTTTGAGCTTGTTGAGGAATGCAGCAGTCTTGTGTTCAAGGATTACCCAATTAGGCAATGCCCATGGTTCGGTAGGACACAGATCCACGATAACATGTTGAATCTTTTGATCAGGAACACGAAATTCAAATACTTCGGGAACGCCGTCCGTTAAGATTCTTTCCACAATATTGCAAAACCTTAACGGATAGGTGTCCAGGAGATTAAAACCACCTTTAAACCCTATATTTTCCTTTTTTTCTTTGAGCACGGTTTAATCGCAAAAACACCAAAAATTAGCTATAGCAAGAAATGCCTTATTAAAATATAAATGAGACATCAAAACGTCAAGCAATACATTACTTATCGTTTTTGCTCAGTTCGAGAATCAGAGGGACTTCTCCACAGTCCGGAAATTTGTGGCATTTGACGCATTCAGACCATATCTTGTGGGGTAGGGTTTCCTTTTCTATCTTGCGGAATCCGCATTTCTCAAAAAATTCTGGCACATACGTAAGGACGAACATCTTTGCGATACGCAGTTTGCGCGCCTCTCGTATGCAAACCCTCACCAGTTTCCCGCCGATTCCTTTTCGTTGAGTGGTTTCCAGCACAGCAACTGATTTTATCTCTGCGAGGTCTTTCCAAAAAATATGGAGCGCCGCACAACCAACCAGGGTATCATCCTGAATAAACACAAAAAAATCCCTGATATTCTCGTACAATTCACTCAACGACCGTGGCAACATCACATTTTTAGCTGCAAAGTCATTGATGAGTTTGTATATCTTTTCTATATCATCTATCGTCGCTTTTCGTAACATATCTTAAAAGTCCATAAAACTCCAATTCACCGCGGAGAACGCAGAGATCGCAGAGATTTTTAATAAGAAATTATAATAATATTTTCGTGGCAGTGTATTAAAGTTGAGAAGGCCTTTCAAATATTGATTTTAATGTCTTCTCTGCGCCCTTTGCGCACTCTGCGGTGAACTATTATGTATTATGTTTAAATTAACCAAGCACATTATATTTTCTTACCCTGAAATCAACACCTAACTCCTCGGCGATCTTTTTGCATTTCTCTGTATCTATATTGGGTGATTCTACAATAGAAGCCTGTACGTTAGGTATAATCTGTTTTGCATCCTTAATAAATTGAATCAGTGCAGGATACGCCTTTTCCCCAAAAACGGGTTTACATATCTCTTCATATTTCTCGGCAGTCTCGGCATTCAAACTAATACAGATAGTATCAATCAATCCTTTTAATTCAGGAATAATGGGTCTGCCATTGATGAGGTCTCCATGACCATTTGTATCCAACCGGATACGCTTCCCCTTTGATTTCAGGAATTTTGCTATGGTTATCAACTCATCCAGCCGTTCTGTTGGTTCACCGTAACCGCAAAAAACGACTTCATCGTATTTGCCGGGGTCTCCGATGGCATGGATTACTTCTTCTGCGGTTGGTTCTTTCTTTAACCCTAAATTATGGCCTTTCACAATGGGATAGGTTTCTCTCATGCAAAAAGCACACACATTCGAGCACCGATTGGTAAGATTTATGTATAATGAATTTCGGATGGCATAAGCAATCTTCCCTTCCTGTTCAGTCTCACCGATACCAAATAGTTTGTAAGCATTAAAGGTGGTAATCCGTTTAATATCCTCCACGGACAAACCATAGATATCGGCCAGCACAGGAATAATAAACGATAAATAGGAAGGCTCATTGCGCTCACCCCTTTTTGGCTGAGGAGACAAAAAAGGAGAATCCGTTTCTAAAAGAAGCCTTTCAACAGGAACCGATTTTGCAACCTCTCGCAAGTTTTGA
>MHZD01000266.1:0-2120 GCA_001828645.1 Planctomycetes bacterium RIFOXYC2_FULL_41_27
ATGCAACACCCGTTCCCATTCCGAACACGGTAGTTAAGGTTCTTACGCTGATGGTACTGGTGAAAGCTGGGAGAGTAAGTTACTGCCGGGAATAATCATAAAAACCCGTCTCGAAATTTCGAGATGGGTTTTTTGTTTAATCAAGTTATTTTTTTAATGCTTAAATTTTAAGATGCTGGTATGCTTTCAAAGGATGATATTTTTAAAGAATATCTTACATCGAAAAAATTAAAGTTTACCCCTGAAAGACAGGCGATACTCAATCGTGTGTTTGAAAACCACAAACATTTTGAGGCAGACGAACTGTTAGTCGATCTCAGACTTAACGACATGAAAATTTCAAAGGCTACAATTTATCGTACTTTAGCCTTGCTCGTAAAAAGTGGTTTATTAAGGGAAGTAATTTTTGGTGAGAGACATGCACACTACGAACATGTATTCGGGCATGAACACCATGACCATTTAGTATGCAATAATTGTGGAAAAATAATAGAATTTACAGAACACAGGATAGAAAAGCTTCAGGACGAAGTTTGTAGAAAGAATAAATTTAAGGCAGATTCTCATCGTTTACAAATCCAGGGTTTATGTGAAGATTGCTGGGAACAGAACGAAAAAACAGTTGAGTAAAAATATTATTGAGACGGGGGTATAATTTATGTCGCGCGTATGTGAATTATGTGGAAAAAAAACTCAGGTTGGAAACCAGATAGAACGGAGAGGGTTAGCTAAGTGGAAGGGTGGTGTTGGAAAGAAAATTACCGGCAAAACAAAAAGAACGTTTAAGCCGAATTTACAGATGGTTCGGGCTAAGATTAACGGTGCAGCTAAAAGAATCAAGGTATGTACTCGCTGCATTAGTGCTGGTAAAGTTGTAAAGGCGTCATCTTAGAAACAAAGCTACACTGCCATCTTTTTATGAAAATTGATAAAAAGACTATTGAATACATTGCGAATCTTTCCCGGATCGAACTTTCCAATCAGGAAAAAGAAACCTTTGTTCATCAGCTCAGCGATATTCTCGCATACATTGAAAAGCTCAACCAGTTAAATACACAAGATATTAAACCAATGGCATACTCCATAAATACAACCAATGTATTAAGAGATGATAAATTGGAACCTCCGATATCAAGAGAAGATGCCCTCATCAACGCTCCTTCCACTATGGGTGTTTTTTTTAAAGTACCAAAGGTAATTGAATAAAATAAGAGAATCGTCTTTGAGACTTTCAGGACACACCGCACTCCAAATAAGAGAAAAATTATTATCCAGAGAAATACAAGCATCCGACCTTGTTGGACAGCTATTTAAATGGATAAAAGACATTGAACCGAATGTTCAGGCCTTTATAACAACGTGCGAAAAAGCAGCCTTAGAAAAAGCTGTAGAAATTGATAAAAAGATCATAAATCGCCAGAAAGTAGGTTTGCTTGCTGGCATTCCGATTGCCGTTAAAGACAACATCTGCACAAAAAATTTAGCCACTACCTGTGCCTCAAAAATCCTTCAAAATTTCATCCCCCCTTATGATGCCTTTGTTGTTAAACGTCTGAAAGAAGAAGATGCCATAATTATTGGTAAGACGAATTTGGACGAATTTGCAATGGGGTCATCTACAGAGAATTCTGGCTACAAGATAACACGCAATCCCTGGAATTACGAATGTGTACCCGGCGGATCAAGCGGTGGTTCAGCCGCTGCTGTAGCCGCAGATTTCTCATTTCTGGCTCTTGGGTCTGATACGGGTGGTTCTGTGAGACAACCAGCGGCCCTTTGTGGCGTCGTTGGAATAAAACCGACGTACGGCAGGGTGTCTCGATATGGGTTGATCGCCTTCGGGTCTTCCTTAGACCAGATAGGCACTTTTACGAAAGACGTTAAAGACGCAGCACTCCTGTTGCAGGTAATAGCCGGGTATGATTCGTATGACTCAACTTCGGCGCAGGTATCCGTTCCAGATTATTTACAGGGAATTGAATCAGGTGTTAAGGGTTTACGGATTGGTATCCCGAAGGAATACTTTGCAGGCGGCTTGAATG
This sequence comes from Planctomycetes bacterium RIFOXYC2_FULL_41_27, assembly GCA_001828645.1. Lineage (GTDB taxonomy): Bacteria > Planctomycetota > Brocadiia > Brocadiales > Brocadiaceae > Wunengus > Wunengus californicus. The sequence goes on from MHZD01000266.1 coordinate 2,043, forward strand.
CAGAGGTCGGTGTGGCAGTAAAGGATGCCTTGAAACTATATGAAAAACTTGGCGCAACGGTTGTCGACATATCTTTAC
>MHZD01000266.1:2131-2273 GCA_001828645.1 Planctomycetes bacterium RIFOXYC2_FULL_41_27
TATGCCGTTGCTGTTTATTATATTGTAGCAAACGCAGAAGCAAGCTCGAATTTGGCCAGATATGACGGCGTGAAATATGGTTATCGGACGAGCGAATCACGCGGAATAATTGATATGTACTGTCGTACTCGTTCAGAAGGAT
>MHZD01000266.1:2570-5222 GCA_001828645.1 Planctomycetes bacterium RIFOXYC2_FULL_41_27
TGCCTATCGGAATGCAAATTCTTGCAAAACATTTTGAAGAGAAAAAAATCTTACAAATTGCATATGCTTTTGAACGAGAGACTGATTTTCATTTAAAGAAACCGGTATTGAAGGGTTCGATAGCGTAGGGATAATTAAATTCAAAAAAAGCCACAGAGCGCACGGAGGCGTAGAGAAAAAATTCTGTGATCTCTGCGGTCTCTGTGGCAATTGAATTACAAAAGGTTGTTATTATGGAATACGAAGTTGTTATCGGTTTGGAAACTCATGCAGAACTAGCCACAATAACCAAGCTGTTTTGCGGGTGCAGCACAAAATTTGGCGCCGAACCAAATACACAGGTATGTCCAGTATGTCTCGGTATGCCAGGCGTTCTGCCGGTAATGAATAAAAAGGCCTTTGAAAATGCGTTGAAGGCGGCTGTTACTTTAAATTGTGAGATTAACAAGTTTACAAATTTCGACAGAAAAAGTTATTACTATCCTGATTTACCGAAAAACTACCAGATTTCCCAGAATTATTATAATCTGGGGATAGATGGATACATGGATATTCGTGTAAACGGTTTTCAGAAAAAAATTAGTATTCATAATGTCCACCTTGAAGAGGAGGCGGGAAAGCTCATCCATCCTGAAGAATCAGGGGCTGATTACAGCCTTGTAGACTTCAACAGGGCTGGTGTCCCCTTGCTTGAGATTGTGTCGTATCCTGATATGAGAAACGTGGACGAGGTAGAAAGTTACATGCAGACCTTGAGGAAGATACTTTTATACACAGAGGTTTCCGATTGCAAGATGCAGGAAGGTTCTCTCCGGTTTGAGGCAAGCATTTCACTGAGGAAAAAAGGGACTGAGAAACTTGGCAACAGGGTAGAAATAAAAAATCTTAACTCAATGAAGTCTGTTATAAAGGCTATTGAATACGAGGCAATGAGACAGTCTGAATTGTTGGACAGGGGAGAAACCATTGACAGGGAAACCAGATTGTGGGATGAGGTAGGCGAGAAGAGCCAGCGTATGCGTTCAAAGGAAGAGTCACAGGATTATCGTTATTTCCCGGAGCCCGACCTTTTACCAGTAATAATTGATGAGAAATGGTTATCTGCAATAAAGGCATCTATACCGGAGCTTCCCTTAGAAAGGAAACAGAGATTTATAGAGAAATTTAAACTTTCCGATTATGATGCCGGCGTACTAACTGAAGAAAAGGTGCTTGCCGATTTATTTGATGAGTGTGTAAAGTTGCTGGATCTCCCGAAAGCCTTCTGTAACTGGATTACCAATGATTTACTGCGGGAGGTTAAAGACAGGAAGTTAGACATTAACGATTTGAAAATCAAGCCCAAACAACTTGCGTCTCTGGTTGAAATTATTGAAAAGGGTACTATAAGCAGCACCATTGCAAAAGAGGTGTTTTCTGAGATGTTACAAACGGGTAAAGAACCTCAGAAAATTATAGAAGAAAAAGGACTAGCACAAATAAGCGACAAAGGACTGATTGAATCGGTCGTGGATAAAGTGATAGCGAATAATCCAAACGTGATTGAAGACTATAAAAAAGGGAAGAAGAGCGCCCTTACGTTTTTGGTAGGGCAGGTAATGAAAGAGACAAAAGGCAAGGCAAATCCGAAGATGGTGAATGAGCTTTTAACGAAAAAGGTTGGCGTTTAAGTTTGTTACAGGATTTATGCTGATGACCTCTTTCCCTTCCAATTTTCCTCCATTTTCCCCTTAAAACACTGAATGCCCGTCCTTCATTGGAGCACGAACTTAATGTTTCGAGAGGCCTCGCTTGTTTAAGAAAACGAGCAGGCGGCACACAAGCTTGTAAACCAGCCCGGAGAAAGCGGCCAGCCAAGCCAACAGCGCTATGTATACAAAATAGTGCGGAATCATTTGCAGAAACTCCAGCTCCATCGCCCGTGCCATCTGGAATGTACAAGCGGTATACATGCCCAGGGGGAAGATCGCTCCCCAATATAAGGGGTCATACCTCAATGGAAATCGCTTATAGACATACCTCCACACGGCCAGAATGAAGAGCATGGGGATCCACCATGTCCCGGTCGCCCAAAAAAACACCGTGAAACCTTTCAGGAAGGGAAGCAGGGACCGAAGGAATGGAGCGTCTGGCGAGTTAGCAATGAGCATCGAACCGGCAAGCGTAGAGATTGCCATTGCCCCCATGTTTATCCAGTAGGGCGGCGCCAGGTCACCGGGGGAAAACTTGAAGAACGTGTAACGGTAGAAAATGAGGGAAATCATCCAGATGTAAAGCATGCCTCCCCACAGCCACATAGATAGGGCAAAGAAGTTTACCTCAAGCTTGTAAGGCTGTTTCCAGTGCGAGGCAATGAGGGCGCTCAGGACAGCTATCGCCTGGGTGGAGACAACGGCAAGCAGCCATGCACCGGTGATGCCCTCGTCCAGAGTGGGCTTCTTCTCCTTAATGGTAAAGGCGGTGAAAATGGTGTAGGTCAAACCTATCCAAAGAATGATTCCCAGTACCCATAAAAATGTTGCTGCCAGATAGCTTCCTGAGATCAGCACGAACTGGCTGCCGAGAACGCATGATCCGGCAATGGACGTGAAGAAACCCGGACCACGCTTGTGGTCGACCATATCGCTGAAGAACTGGCTCGTGAACCAAATG
>MHZD01000267.1:0-5582 GCA_001828645.1 Planctomycetes bacterium RIFOXYC2_FULL_41_27
AGTTACGTTTTCTGAATATAAATGTTATTTAAAACCCCAAAAATACCTGCTATATTTACTAGCCAAATATTACAACGTTACCTTGTCAGGGAATGGTTCAGAACGTTTTTACCGTCCTTTGTGTGTTTTGAGTTTTTAATATTTTTAGGGTTTGCCATTCAACTGTTGCACAAAGGATTAGATATCGTTGCCCTCAGGGCGCTCATCCCTCACCTCTTTATTCAAGCATCTCCTTTTTCAATACCCTCGGCATTGCTTACTGCTACAGCAATGGCGTATGGGCGAATGAGCGCCGATCATGAAATCATTGCTATTCAGGCAAGTGGTGTGCATATCCACAAAATAATTACACCAATCTTGGTGATAGGGGTTGTATTTAGTATAATAACACTGGCATTATCCGCAGAAGTTTTACCCCGGTCTTGTTATAAAATAATATTACTCCAGGAACGCGCGATAAATAATGTGCTGGCGGGAAGTCTGGCATCCTTTCAGAAAAAAATAGATCTATACCCGTACCAAATTTATATCGGAAGCGTAGAAGACAATGTTAATAAGGATATTGTAGTGATTGAATATGCAAATGACTATGTAACGGACGTTATCCTTGCCGAGGAGGGAACTATCAAAATGGATGAATTTGAAAATAAGATACTCCTCACTTTACATCGCGGAGAATTCATTAAACCCAATTATAAAAAATCAGGAGAAATCCCCCGTGTGGGCGTGTTTAATGAAACCACATTTGAGATTTCTCTAAAAGAAAAGGAACGAGAGTCTTCCGCAAAATATATGACTGTGTTCCAGCTTTATAAATGCAACAGCGAAATTAATGAGGAATTGTCTGACATAACAAAAACGCCGTCAAATTCCAAAAAAGATACCGATGCGTTGTCCAAGGAACTTGGTGAATATAAGCAAGCCCTCAGTAGTTTATCCAGAAAACGAGAAAAATTCACGACGGATCTCAAACGATCAAACGAAAATTTAGCACGGCAAAAATCAAAGATTGAGGGATTGAAAAACGAGCGCACAATAGCCAGGAATTACATCCTGGTTGCCAACGAAAACCTGATTCAGGTAAAAAGAGAAAACAAGTCAGGCTCTTCCATTGAAGATACAGGTAGAAAAATTATGCAAATTAAAGAAACCATTGAAAAAGAAAAACAAAGGATTTACAGTATTGAACAGAAAATTGCTAACGCCATGAAGGTACAGAGTGATGAACTGGAAAATATTGATTCACTCACCAGGACACTTTCTGAAATTAACGCACAGAGAGAAGCGCTACTAAACAAAAGTAGCGCCGTTGAAACAGATTTAAAAATTGCCAAAAAAGAAAAACTAATACGGAAAAACGAAATTTCCATACACAAGCGGATATCACAAGCCCTTTCCTGCATAACTTTTGTCCTTATTGGCATCCCACTCGGCATCAAGCTGCGCAGCGGTCATCTTATGATTGGATTTGGCGCCAGTTTTTTGGTAATCCTGTTTTTATACTACCCACTGGTGGCAACAGGAATCGTACTGGCAGAAAACAGTGTAATGCCTGTGGTACCTGCCATATGGGGTGCAAATATTATCCTTTTTGTTGGCGGTATGTTCATTTTCAGAAAACTTTACACCACGTAAATTCACTATATAACATTCTTGACTTTTATTGAAAATGAATTAGTATATTTTATAGTTGATTTAGGCCTTCGGCAACTTTTTCAATGTAGTGCGAACTTCAGTTCGCTTATATCCTATGCGCACTAAAGTTCGCGCTACAACTACAAACTTTAAAATTCCTGTACTATTGAATTACCTTAACGTAAATGCGCAATAATAAACTCATTTTCGGAATAAATATCGGAAGTAAATGGACGCGCGTGATCATGGTACTTATCATCGCCAATGTCAGCGTCTTTATGCTCCAATTGTTATTCTCGACGATAAGTTCCCAATGGGTCCCTCAGCCAGTGAATATTCTGACCGGCGAACAAACGGGCTATACATCCGCGCTGCCGTGGTATTATCCGGCTTCTGATAAATTCACAAAGTTGTTCTGGTTTTATCCGCCGGATACGCTGGGTCATTTATGGTTGTGGCAATTTCTTACGTACATGTTCCTGCACAGTACTACCGATCCATGGCACCTGATCTTTAATATGCTGGCGCTCTGGATGTTTGGGAGCGAGGTTGAACGGGTACTTGGAACCAAACGGTTTCTAACGCTCTATTTTACGGCAGGTATATTTGCCGGAATATGTTGTTGTATATTTACACCGTGGACTCCTATTTTAGGGGCTTCAGGCGCCATCTTCGCCATTGAAGTGGCCTTTGCCATGTATTTCCCCAATAGCACTGTTATCTTCTATTTCTTCCCATTGAAGGCAAAGTATCTGGTTATGATCTTTGCCGGCATCACCATCTTCAACTGTGTAGTTCCCAAGTCAGGAAATGTTGCTCACTTTGCACATTTGGGCGGTTTGATTTATGGATTCTTGTTTGTCAAATACTCATATCGGGTAGTGGAGTATCTCAAAAAGTGGCAGATTCACAGTCAGGGAAAAGAGATAATAAAAGAGCATGCCTTACGCGCAAAGGTAGACGAAATCCTCGACAAGGTAAATCGTGAAGGTTTACAAAACCTGACACGCAGGGAACGCAACTTCCTCAAGAGCGCCAGTAAGAGATATAAAAAAAACAAAGACTAATTCAATAATTATTCGGATATAAGATAATGCTTAAGATCGCTGTAAACGGCGCATGTGGCAGAATGGGGGCAAGGATTGCCGCCCTTGTCTTTGAAGACCCCCAATTGAAATTGGTCGCCGCACTTGAAAGACACGGACATCCATCACTCGGCAAAGACATGGGTACAATTGCCGGGTGTGGCGAAACAAACGTTAAAGTTACGTCAACTTTAAATACGCACGCAGACGTCTTAATTGATTTCTCATCACCTGAATCTACAGTAACTATCGCAGAGATTTGTGCAAAGAAGAATGTTGGTCTTGTCGCTGGTACAACAGGGTTGAACACGCAACAGTTAGAAAAAATAAGGCGCCTTTCCCAGCATATTCCCTGTCTGGTCTCTCCCAATATGAGTGTAGGTGTTAACGTCATGTTTAACCTGGCAGCCCAAATGGCACAAATGCTTGGAAACGATTTTGATATAGAAATTGTAGAAACTCACCACCGCTTTAAGAAAGATGCGCCCAGCGGCACTGCCTTGAAGCTTGCCGAAAAAATCTGCGAAGCTACAGGCAGAAAGTTAGACAAAGACGTTATCTACTGCCGACATGAGATTACGGGTGAAAAGCCTGAAAATCAGATAGGTATGCATGCAATCCGAAGCGGGGACGTTATCGGTGACCATACAGTCGTCTTTGGGAGTTTGGGGGAACGCATAGAGATAACCCATAAGGCGCATACCAGAGATACCTTTGTGCGCGGCGCCATCCGTGCAGCGAAGTTTATCGCACAAAAACCCCCCGGGATGTACAGTATGTCGGATGTTCTTTCGATACAATCATAAGTATTTCATGTTCTATTGCTATCACAAAAACCCCTGACTCACCATATTGCAGTGTGCCAGAGGGCTGTTTATTTTTAAAATGAAAATTCCTATACAATCAAGTTATTCCATTTAAGTCCCCCTTAACAAAGGGGGATTCAGGGGGTTGTGTTTTTTCTGGGCTATTTTACAACCCCCTTTGCCCCCTTTTCTAAGGGGGATTCATACATCGCATATGCCATGTGAGCCGCATGAATAAAATGAAAATCTATACAACCAAGTTAAAGAGACACCTATGAGGTTTGACAAATTTACCATCAAGGCACAAGAGGCTGTGCATGAAGCTCAGGAATTAGCCGAATCCAAGAGGCAGCAGCAAATACTTGCCGTCCATTTGCTGGAAGTCTTGCTCACCCAGGAACAGGGCATTGTTGTGCCACTTTTAAAAAAATTAGTAATTGACACCAATATTATTCTCGATAAGACAATGGTAGCCGTTAACAAGCTGCCTCAAATAAGCGGATCAGGAGCGCCTGGCCAGGCGTATGTAAGCGCAGAATTGCGCGATATATTCAACCTGGCGTGGGAAGAAGCCAGTAAACTGAAAGACGAGTACGTAAGCACCGAACACCTGCTTTTAGCGCTGGTAGGATTAAGAAACACTACTGCCGGCAGGATATTAAACGAAGCCGGCGTTCAAAAAGAAAATATTTATATGGCATTGAAGGAGATCCGGGGCAGTCAGCGCGTCACCGATCAAAATCCCGAAGAAAAGTATCAGGCACTTGAACGTTACAGCAAAGACCTGGTTGAACTGGCCCGAAGAGGAAAGTTGGATCCCGTTATTGGACGTGACGACGAGATAAGGAGAGTAATACAGGTTTTATCGCGCAGGACGAAGAACAATCCTGTGCTGATAGGCGAGCCAGGCGTGGGAAAGACCGCCATCGTAGAAGGTCTGGCCCAGCGTATCGTCAACGGAGACATTCCGGAGAGCCTGAAAAATAAGCGAGTCATGTCCTTAGACATGGGCGCTCTGATTGCAGGCACAAAATATCGGGGCGAGTTTGAAGACCGTCTGAAGGCGGTATTGAAAGAGGTGAGTGAAAAAGAAGGTCAAATCATCCTCTTCATAGATGAGTTGCATACGGTTGTGGGCGCCGGCGCTGCCGAGGGCGCCGTGGATGCATCCAATCTTTTGAAACCCGCTTTAGCCCGCGGAGAGTTACGCTGTGTAGGAGCCACAACCCTGGATGAATACAGGAAGCATATTGAAAAAGATGCCGCATTGGAAAGACGATTCCAGCCTGTCTATGTCGGTGAACCATCCGTAGAAGATACTATTGCAATTTTAAGGGGATTAAAAGAACGATACGAACTGCATCACGGGGTGCGTATCAAAGACTCTGCAATTGTTGCAGCCGCAACGTTATCGCAGCGATACATCGCTGATCGATTTTTACCTGATAAGGCAATTGACCTGATTGATGAAGCCGCCTCAAAACTCAGGATCGAGATTGACAGTATGCCCGTCGAACTGGATGAAATTGAGCGTAAAATCATGCAGTTGGAAATAGAAAAAGAAGCCCTCAAAAAGGAAAAGGATACCGCCTCGAAACAGCGAATGGAAAAGATCGAAAAACAATTGTCAGACTTGAGAGAAGTGTCTGGTGCGCTCCGTATCCAATGGGAAAATGAGAAAAAGATCATCAAAGAAATACAGGACATTAATGCGAAGATAGATCACGCCCGTATTGAGGAACAGGCAGCGCAACGGGAAGGAAATTTGGAGAAGGTAGCTGAGGTACGTTATGGACTTATCAGAGAATACGAACAGAAACTGAAACAAAAGCATAAGGAACTGCAGGAATTACAAAAGGACAAGTCGCTCCTTAACGAAGAAGTTGACGCCGATGATATTGCCGTGGTCGTCTCCAAATGGACGGGAATTCCCGTTACGCGCATGCTGGAAGGCGAGAAGGAAAAACTCTTGAAAATGGAAGACCGGCTCAGGGAAAGGGTAGTTGGTCAGGAGGAGGCGATTAGGGCAGTTTCTAACGGTATCCGCCGCGCCCGT
>MHZD01000267.1:5589-5705 GCA_001828645.1 Planctomycetes bacterium RIFOXYC2_FULL_41_27
TTCAAGACCCCAACCGCCCTATTGGTACATTCTTATTCCTCGGTCCGACCGGTGTCGGTAAAACGGAACTCTGCAAGGCGCTTGCCGCATTCCTCTTCGACAATGAAAACGCCATG
>MHZD01000267.1:5848-6206 GCA_001828645.1 Planctomycetes bacterium RIFOXYC2_FULL_41_27
TGAAATAGAAAAGGCACATCGGGACGTTTTTAACATATTACTGCAGGTCTTCGATGACGGCCGATTAACAGACGGACAAGGCCGCACGGTGGACTTTAAAAACACCATTATTGTTATGACTTCCAACATTGCCAGCCAGTGGATACAGGACCTTACAGGCCCTGAAAATGAGGAAGAACTGAGGAATCACGTTAAACAAGCATTAAAAGAGGCATTTAGGCCAGAGTTCCTCAACCGTATAGACGAAACGATCATATTCCATGGTTTGTCGAAAGAATTTATAAAACAGATTGCTGATATACAATTGAAAGAACTCCAAAAGCGTTTGGCCAAACATAACTATCGGTTAACAGTCACC
>MHZD01000267.1:6265-6498 GCA_001828645.1 Planctomycetes bacterium RIFOXYC2_FULL_41_27
GTTGAAGCGTACAATACAGCAAATGATTGAGAATCCACTTTCTATTAAGATATTGGAAGGAACGTTCATAGAGGGATCGGAAATTAGCGCTGATATGAAAAATGGAAAGATCGTCTTCACTGCAAGTGAACCAACAGCTATATAGTAGTATCTTCTCAAAAATATTTTGACACTTTTAGCAAAAAATGTAGCGCCGATCCCTTGTGGTCGGCATGAGCCTGCCCCGTACTTGA
>MHZD01000268.1 GCA_001828645.1 Planctomycetes bacterium RIFOXYC2_FULL_41_27
TATCGTAAAAAGGGTGCTGGATGCGTGTTTAAAAGTGGGTATTGCGTTTCATCTCTATATAATAGTCGGGTTTCCAACAGAAACAGAAAAAGAGGCTATGGAGACGCTTGATTTTGTGCTTCATAAAGAATATCTGAATTCGTTGGGCTTTTCCTGTTTGCCTTCCCTTTTTGGAATGGAAAAGGATTCTCCGATTACCCACAGTCCTTCAGAATATGGGCTAAGAAGTATCATGTCTCCCAGGGGGGAAGACCTGGGATTGGGTTATTTCTTTGAGGTGGAGCAAGGGATGTCCCCGGAAGAAGCCGGGGAGATGTATCATTATATTATTGGACGATTAAGTCAGGAACTGTGCCCCTTCCCCTATAATTATTCTTTGCCGGATGGCTTGCTGTATATTACTCGTATCAATGATGAAATGAGGAAAAAGGTTTATACAAATTAGCTGCTTATGGAAGCGAATTCAGGCAATGAAAGACTGGAGTATAGAAGGCATGGAAAAATCTGATGAATATATCCTGGGAGACAAGGCAAATATAGCTGTTATCGGTGGAGGTCCAACAGGCTCTTTTTTCAGTATTTTTGCGCTCAAAATGGCAAAAATGGTTGGCAAGGAATTAAACATAACCATTTTTGAGCCAAAAGATTTTACAAAGGACGGCCCTGGTGGTTGTAACAAGTGTGGCGGAATAATTTCTGAACTCCTTGTTCAGACGCTGGCGGTTGAAGGTATAAATCTTCCTGACGCAGTGGTGCGGAGGGGAATTAATTCTTACAAACTCCACACAAGTCAGGGGGATACGTCGATAGCTACGCCGTATTTTGAGAAAACCATAGCTACGGTGTATAGAGGCGGAGGTCCCAAAGGGATGATAGAGCAGGGTAAAGAGAGCTTTGACAAATTTCTCCTTGGTCTGGCAGTAAAAGAGGGAGCAGTTCACAAACCTTTAAGAATTGATAAAATTGAGTACAAAAATAAGAAACCTGTATTGTTTTCTCAAAAACATGAAGTTGTGGAGGCAGATCTTGTCGTTGGAGCATTCGGGGTAAAGGGAGGCACTGCCAAAATATTTGAAGGACTTGGTTTTGGGTATAAAGAACCACGTACGGTTACGGCTGCTATTGCAGAAATTAACATGGGCGATGATATCGTAGGGAGATATTTTGGGAATTCCATTCATTTGTTCTTTATTCCGGACAAGAATGTTAAATTTGCAGCGATGATACCAAAAGGCTCTTATGTAACGCTATGTATATTGGGAAAGGATATAAATCCTGGTACGGTAAACGATTTTCTCGGAGCTTCTGTCGTTAAAAGGGTCGTACCGGATGTGGAACTTGATAGGATAGAATGCCGCTGTTTACCGAAAATGAATATAGGGGCGCCTGTAAAGCCGTTTACTGACAGAATCGTTATGTGCGGTGACGCCGGTTCAACACGATTATTTAAAGATGGGCTGAGCGCAGCATATTTAACGGGAAAGACCGCAGCAAAAACCGCTGTATTTCAGGGTGTAAGTGAACAGCATTTTCGGAAACATTATTATCCTGTTTACAAGAGTATCGTGATTGATAATGCGTATGGAAAGCGCCTGTATTCAATTATCGATATATCCAGAAAAAGTAACATATTCACGAAAGGGATGCTTGAAGTTATTCGCAAGGAACAGCAGGATTCTCATAGCCGTAAGGTGTTGAGCTTGATTCTGTGGGACATGTTTACTGGGAATGAAAGGTACAAGAATATATTTCCAAAGATATTCGATGTAAGGATGAATTGTAATCTGTGGAAGGAAGTTGCAAAAACACTGGTTTATTGAAAGGTTAGAAAATTATAAAAATAACAACAAAAAGATAGTTTTATGCTGGGAGCTGCAGTTTTAAGAATCAAGGTTTCCTTGTTCCGTTGTGCTTTGACAATACTCTGTCTTTATAAGGAGAAGACCATGAATGGGGGGGAGCTTGGAAGGGTTTGTGCTGATGGAGAAATAATCTTCAAAGAGGGTGAAAAAGGCGAGGTGATGTATGTAATACAATCAGGGAGGGTGCGGATAACAAAACAAACCCTGGATGGAGACATTACTATTGCGACGCTTGAAAGGGGGGAAATAATAGGAGAAATGTCTCTCTTTGACAAATTGCCACGTTCCGCAACTGCTATAGCCTGCGGCGAAGCAAGGCTTTTAAGTATAGACAAGAAAAAACTTTTTTCCAACATAAGCAGGGATCCAACTCTGGTATTCAGGATTCTTGAAACCATGAGCCAAAGAATAAGAAAACTTAATGAGAATTTAGCAAAGTTAGAGAAAGACCGGGTTGGTATATTAAAATTATACGTCAAGGTTGAAGACATCTGCTGTATGGTGTTGGAAGAGGCAAAGAATGCCGTCAAGGCTGACAATGGTTCCGTAATGATTCTTAATGATGAAAAATTGCTTTCTGTTAAGGCGGCTTTCGGTGAAAAATCAGACCACACGGTAAAGCTTGCTGTAGGATACGGGATTGCGGGTGATGTCCTGAATACTGGCACGGCTGAACTTATAAACAACGTCTCTATGGATGCGCGATTTGTCCACGGAACAATGCCAGTTAAATCACTGCTTTGCGTTCCCCTTAAGTGTAGAAATGATGTCTTTGGAGTTATTAACATGAGTAACAGCTCGGAAAGATTATTTTCCCTCAACGACTTGGAGTTTTTGAGCTTGTTATCTCTGTATGCATCTATTGCAATTCAAAATGCGCTGAATTTTTCTCGGCTTAAGACTGTTGCGGATGAGATGTTGATGCGTGTTACCATGCTGAATACTGTAACAATATAAAAGTAACCATTGAATTGGTTATTCAGAAAGACGTGGATATACAAAATACTGGTTATCCGGAAGATTTTTTGCCTGTTCAGATATGTTTTTATTCAAATCAATTAAAAATAGGTTAATATTGATCCTGCTATTATGCTCGTTTACGCCATTATTGTTGTTACGTTTTATGGCATTTCCCAAGGCACACAAGGACTTAGAAGAGGCTTTGATTAGGAATTTGGAAGGGGTGAAGCAAAAACAGGCCGAGATTGTAAAAATGTGGTTTGATGAAAGAAAGCATGACGCAAAGGTCGTCAGTAGAAACATCTCTGCTGTGCTTGGACAAAGCATAAACGAAAGGGTTAATAATTTTTTAAAGTTGAATGATTATATCGAAATGCTCAGAGCGGAACACAAATATGAGGGCGTGTATATTACTTCCCGGGAGGGAACAGTACTTATGGCTACCGGAAAGGAATGGGTTGGTTCCAATCTTATAAGTCGTGATTATTGCAGAGAGGCGTTGAATGGACACGTTTTTATATCTAGAATTCAGCGTGTTGCTCGAGGGGAAAGCGAAAACAAAAAGGGAGATGCTGAATCTCCCGTGATGTTTATATCGTCCCCGCTCATGGATTCCGACAATTTTATAGTAGGATCTGTCATTCTCAGAATGGATACAGCGCCTCTCAGCGAAATCATGAAAAGTGCAAAACTGGGGAAGACAGGAGAAACATTTCTCACCAACAGAGAGGGTTTCATGCTAACTGAATCGCGGT
>MHZD01000269.1 GCA_001828645.1 Planctomycetes bacterium RIFOXYC2_FULL_41_27
ACCGATGAAATCCCTGCAATCATAAATAAATACTCGCTGGATAGGATAATTATATGCAGTGCATCGGTAAAAAATGAAGAAACTTTATTGTTGGCGAGGACATGCGAAAAAATGGGTGTCCATTTAAATATAGTCCCCGACATCATAAATTTTATTTCAAATAGAATTACTCTGACCGATATAGATAATATTCCACTCATAGAAATAAAGAGACCTGGATTCACACGTTGGGATTTTGGTGTTAAAAGAATATTTGATCTTTCGGCTATTCTGGTTTTGGGAGCAGTTCTTTTCCCTTTGCTTTGCCTGATTGTGGTGTTGACAAAGCTCGATTCACGAGGGCCTATTTTTTATGTTCAAAAACGAATTGGCAAAGGCAGTAAATATTTTTCTTTGTATAAATTCCGATCGATGTCAGCAAATGCTGACCGGACGAGAGAAGGGCTTGAAGGCCTTAATGAGGCAGATGGATATTTATTCAAAATAAAGAACGATCCGAGGATAACAAGAATCGGAAGATTTTTACGGAGATACAGCCTTGATGAATTACCTCAAATTTTCAATGTCCTTAAAGGAGAAATGAGTATCGTTGGACCAAGACCCCTTCCAACAGCAGATCTCGAAAAGATGTCCAGGGAGTCGGAATACAATTATTGGTTAGAAGAACGTTGTAAGGTTCTCCCCGGAATAACTGGCTTGTGGCAGATAAATGGCAGAAGCAATGCTAAATTTGATGAGCTCGTGAGCTATGATATGTATTACCTTGAAAATTGGAGCCTCTGGTTAGATTTTCAAATTTTATTGAAAACGATCCCTGTTGTCTTAAGTAGTAGAGGCGCTTATTGATAGATAATAAACAAATTTTTTATTTGTTGTTCAGGGTTATTTATTTTCCCACCTTTAATTTTTCATACTGGTCAAAAGATTTCCTTGCCTCTTCCTTCAACCCCTTTTTTTCGTAAAGAGTTCCGAGTGTGTTATGAATATCCACGGTTTCCGGACTGATTTCAAGCACTTTCAAGTATTCGTAGATAGCGTCGTCTAATGCCCCTTTTTGCTCGTTAATTCGGGCGAGAGTGAGATGTATGGTGGCATATTTAGGATTGATCTCAAGGGCGCGTTTTAGGACTTTAGTTGCATTGTCTGACATATTCTCTTCATGATAAACGATCCCAAGACAGATATATGCCTTGAGATTGTTTTTATTCAAAGTCACTGCATTTTCCCATTGTTCAATTGCTTCATCGTGTTGCTTGTTGTAATAGGAAATGAGGCCCATCCCAAAATAAGTTTCAGATTTTAAAGGGAGATTCATTTCGTCAATATTTTTTAACTTCTCTTTTATCGCTACTAATTTATTTAATACATCGACAGTAAGGGCATTATTTCTGGTTTCGGGAAGGATCAGAGAAGGAATTAATGCCTTTTTTCGCTCCAAGAGAAGCATATTTTCCAATGCCTCTTTTTCTCCCTTAATGAATTCTACAGATTTTTCATGCGTGGTTTTTAGATCGAGATTTTTGTCTTCCAGTATAGAAACCTTTTGCTCCAGTGCGGTGATTTTTTGTTCAAATTCTTCTTTGGATACATTTTCTTCTGATAAAGTTTCTTCTTTAAGACGCTGTTCTAATTCCGCTACCTGTTTTTCATGCTCTTCTTTGGAAATGTAGGTATCTTTGTAAGAGGTTAGTTTTTGCTCGTAGTCATTGATTTTATCGTTATAAATGGATTTTGGGATGTATTCGTTTTTTAATTTTTCTTCATAACCAGCGACTGCATTTTCATGAATTTTTTTCAACTTATCCCGTGTGAATTTCAGGGTCTTAATCAGTTCATTTTTTTCAGTGAGTAGATTATTATAGTAAGGTTTTTCTTTTAAAAGCCAGTAACAAAGGAGGGCAACCGCAGAAACGGCGAAGGCGATTCCAAGGATTGTGTAAATTTGTTTGTCTGTTTTAATAAATGTCTTTTTTTGAATTTGCGAAGCCACTCGTGTAGCATTTTCAAGACGTTTGAATAGGTTTTTAAATGATACATTCATTGAAAATACTCCTCAACCTGTCATTCATAGATATAGTGAGTAATTTAGTTTTTTGGTTTGCCTTACCGCTGCGGCTTCCTACAAAGACATTTTTTATTGTTTTATACCTCTTCGAAACGTTTTCGATTTGTAGTCCTAGTAAGGTTTTCAGTAAAATATTACACAAAATCGAGTTCTGTTACCCTGGATGTTTCGCCAGAAACGTTACTGGTTTGAGATTTTTTTAGTATGAGTTTGTCTGCTTCTTCCTGGCTCATGGGTATAATTTCTATGATCCTCTCCGTGTCATTATTTCCCACCTGTTTCACAGATACTTTTACTGAAGGCAGAACGTGTGACTTTCCGTATCTGGCAGTAATTTGCGCCGCAGTCTGAATTTTTTCTTCAGTGATTTCCCCTCGGATAAGGGTAAGAGGTCCTGGCACGTCAACCAGGGTTAACAGGACATCCCCTTCTTTTGATAGCGAATCAAGCCTTGTGTTATCCCCCTCATTTCTGCCAACAATAACCTTTGTTTGTTGGTCGAGCCTGAAATGCCTTCCAACCTTTAATAAGTTCACATCGTTGACATTGGCATCACAAGTATTAACCAAATCCCGCATACGATGCGCAAACTCAGGATCGGTAAGTAAACATCCGCCGGCAGAGCATGGATAGTCTTTGATTTGGAACACATCGGCAAGCTGTATCTGGTTTTTTCTGGAGCGTCCCCGAATCTGAAGCAGTTGGTCTCTGTCTACGATCCCCAATTTCTCAGGGATAGTTGGTTCCATGTGTTTGGCGCACAAAGGTCTCAAAACAAGTCCGGTAAGGTTCGCTTCCCTGTCGATAATCTTCATGGCTTCTTTTCGCTGGGACATCGGTCTTTGCCCTAACACCTCGCCGGTAATAATAAAATCAGCGCCAATCTCACGCATGTATTCCCCAGCGATGCGAAAGATATTAATCCGGCAATCGATGCAGGGATTCATATTCTTTCCATATCCGAATTTGGGTTTTTTGACGAGTTCCAGGAATCGTTCCGTCGTGTTGATGACTTTAATTGGTATTCCAAACTTTTCAGAAACCTTTACAGCCTCGAGTTTACAACTCCCATGAGACGTGCAGCGACAAAAAACAGTCACAAAATTAAGGGCGATTACCTCGACTCCTTGTTGTTGAATTACACGTATAGCCAGTGTACTATCTAAACCGCCTGATAATAAAGCCAATGCCTTAGCCAAAATCTAACTCCTTAAATGACAATGTATTTCAGGTTTCCAAATTCCTTTACGTAAACTAATTTCAAAATTCTAAACCATTATACACGTATCTTTCAAATAAAAAATCAATTTAAAAGAAGTTTGACTGTTTAATAATGTCATGTTAAATTATATTGTGCTTAATTTGTAAGTAAAAAACCATGTTTATATCCACCGCAAGTATAGTGGAGAAGTTTATGATAAGACGTCCTGCTGTGGCGGGCAGTTTTTATAGCGGAGATGCAAACCAATTAAAGAGCGATATCGAAGGTTTTGTGGTCAGAGATTGTAAAAAACAAGCCGTTTTGGGCGTCGTTTCTCCGCATGCCGGATATGTGTATTCAGGGCGTGTTGCAGGGAATCTGTATTCCAGGATCAAAATGCCTGATACCGTGGTTATATTAGCGCCCAATCATACAGGTTATGGTGTGCCGTATTCCATATGGCCTGGCGGGTTGTGGCGTACACCGCTGGGGGATGTTGCGGTAGATGAAAAGATAGTGGATGAACTGGTGCGCGTCTGCGACCTTGTTGAAAAAGACCAGGAAGCTCATCTGTACGAGCATGCTGCAGAGGTGCAGATACCTTTTATACAATACTTTAATCCTGATATTAAAATCGTTGTGATGGTCATTTCTTCCAGGAATATCGTAGACCTCAAAAATATCGGGAAAAGTTTATCACAGGTATTACAGAAATTATGCCCGGATGCGTTGGTGGTAGCTTCTTCTGACATGACGCACCACGAGTCACAGGCATCTGCTAACAGGAAGGACAAAATTGCTATAGACGAAGTCCTGTCCCTTAACGAGGATAATTTGTATAGCAAGGTTCACGATATGCGCATTACGATGTGCGGCATTTACCCGACGGTTACTATGCTGGTATGTTCTAAGGAACGTGGGGCTAAAACGGCCGAACTGGTGCGATATGAAACCAGCGGCGACACTACGGGCGATTATGATCAGGTCGTAGGATATGCAGGAATTATGGTAAGTTGAATTTTTTGTGGACACAGATGAACACGGATTAACAGTATATAAAAATTGAAAAATAATCTGTGTGTATCTGCGATAATCAGTGTCCTAATTGAAAATTAAGGAGAATAATAGCATGGTAATGATTCCAAAAATTAAAGTCAATATCGACGGTAAGCCCATAGAGGTAGATAAAGGCAAAACAATCTTGCAGGCGGCCAATTCGACCGGTATTCGCATCCCAACGCTCTGTCACGACCCACGCCTGGAACCCTTTGCGGCATGCCGTGTTTGTATGGTAGAGATCGAGAGAGGCAAATCGACTGCGCTTATTACGTCCTGTAATACAGAGGCTACCGATGGTATGGTGATCCGTACAGATTCTGAAAAAGTATTAAAAACCAGAAAGATGGTTTTAGAACTGATCCTTTCAGACCATCCGAAGGATTGTATGACCTGTGGGAAGTGCGGCACCTGCACATTACAAGACCTTGCTTACAAGTATGGTGTGAGAGAAAGTCGATTTTTTGAAGAGCCTGATGGCGGTATCGTAGAGGATGAAAATCCTGTTATTCAGCATGATACAAGCAAATGCATCCTATGCGGCCGATGTGTCCGCATCTGTGCGGAAGTCCAGCAGGATTACGCAATTGATTTTAAGAACAGGGGATTTGAAACAGAGACGGGGACGCCATTCGGAAAGCCTCGACGTGATACAACATGCGTATTATGCGGCCAGTGTGTGTCCACCTGTCCCGTGGGTTCTTTGGTAGAAAAGCAGGCAGTTGGAATGGGACGTGAGTGGGAATTTAAACAGGTAAAAACCACCTGTGCCTATTGCGGTGTAGGTTGTACGATGTATTTAAATGTTAAAGGGAATCGGGTCGTCAAGGTAACCTCAAAGGCAGGCTCAATTCCTAATGATGGCAACCTGTGCGTGAAGGGACGTTTTGGATATGATTTTATCCATCATGCCGATAGATTAAAACATCCGCTCATAAAGAGGAATGGGAAATTTGAAGAGGCAACGTGGGACGAAGCGCTTAGTCTGGTTGCCAGCAAATTTGGCGAAATAAAAGCAAAGCACGGGCCCGATAATATTGGGGTGTTTAGCTCTTCGCGGTGCACCAATGAAGAAAATTATCTGGCGATGAAATTTGCACGAGCTGCGATTGGCACTAACAACGTAGACCAGTGTGCACGGACTTGACACGCCCCTACCGTCGCCGGTCTGGCGATGTCATTCGGTAGTGGTTCAATGACCAACTCAATTAGTGAGATCAAGGATTGTAAACTCATCTTTTTGATTGGCGGTAATCCAACAGAGGCCCATCCCATCGTGGGGTTGGAGATGAAAAAGGCATTGAGAAAAGGGTGTACGTTCGTCGTGGCAGACCCGCGTCGAATCTGGTTTGCCCAGCATGCCAAATTGTATCTCCCCGTAAGGCCAGGATCTGATAACTGGTTACTCAATGCGATGGCTCATGTTATCATTGCCGAAGGTCTCGAAAATAAAGAATTCATAAAGACTCGGACCGAAGGTTTTGAAGAGTTAAAGACGTTTGTAAAGGATGTTACTCCAGAAAAGGCCTGGGAATATACCGGTATTCCTGCAGAAGATATTCGTCAGGCTGCCCGATTGTATGCCAGGTCTGAGAAATCCGCCATATTTTATACCTTGGGTATTACCGAGCATACCTGCGGTACTGATAACGTACGAACTATTGCAAACCTTGCCCTCTTGACAGGGCATATCGGGAAATCAAGCACAGGGGTCAATCCTATTCGTGGGCAGAATAATGTACAGGGCGCTACGGATATGGGGTGTTTGCCAGACAGGGTGCATGGTTACCAGTACCTTTCAGATGCGACTGTTGTAGAGAAGTTTGAGAAGGCATGGGGTGTTACGTTATCAAGGACACAGGGGGCTACCTCGCCAACCATGTTCGAGCGCATGAACAAGGGTCAATTTAAGGCGCTTTACGTAATAGGTGAAGATCCGGTTATGAGTGAACCCAACCAGGATTACACCATTCGTGGGTTAAAAAACCTGGAATTTCTTGTTGTGCAGGACATCTTTATGTCAGAGACGGCCAAATATGCAGATGTCGTCCTGCCAGCTACCAGTTTTGCAGAAAAGGACGGTACCTTTACCAACACAGAACGTCGTGTACAGCGTGTGCGCAAGGCTATTAACCCTATAGGAAACACAAAACCCGACTGGCAGATTATCTGTGAGTTGTCCAACCGCATGGGTTATAAGATGGATTATCCATCTCCTAAAGAGGTCTGGGACGAGATTGCCAGCCTGGCGCCTATGTTCGCAGGGATTAATTATGCAAGGATCGAGCATAATGGAATTCAATGGCCATGTCCTGACACAAAACATGCTGGCACTAAATTCCTGCATGAAGGTAAATTTACGCGAGGTCTTGGTAAATTTTTTGTATTGCCCTATCGTCCACCTGCCGAAAGTCCTGATAAAGAATATCCATTGATACTTTCCACAGGGCGTACACTCTATCATTATAATGCCGGTACCATGACGAGGAGATCGGCGGGTATTATCCATAAAACAAATGACTGTTTTGTCGAAATACATCAATCTGATGCCGGTGAATTAGGTGTCTTTGATGGTGAAATGGTCAGGATTGCAACGCGGCGCGGCGAGATAACTGCCCGTGCCGAGGTTTCTGAGAAGGTGAAAAAAGGCGTTATCTGGATACCTATGCACTTTGTGGAGGCTGCCGTGAATAAGCTAACAAAGGATGCATACGATAATATTACCCAGACGGCTGAGTACAAGGTTTGCGGTGCAAAGATAGAAAAACTATAATAGTTCACCGGAGGAAAAAGATTTGACAGGATAACAGGATAGACATGATATAAATAAATTAATTTCTGACAGGATTAACAGGATAATCAGGATAAATTAGGCCTTCGGCAACTTTTAGATGTAGAGCGAAGAGTCTCTTCGCTCTACAAGCACAACTTTGAAATTCCTGAACATTGAATTAAGGTAGCTTTTATCTTGTTAATCCTGTTCATCCTGTCTGAGGTAGCTGAACTATTACCTATCGTTTACTACTGGTGAATTTTTGCAGCAGTTTTTCCTAGGAGGTTTTTCAAACTCTTCAGGACTTCTATGCTCATCGGAAAAACGTTAAATTTTTTTGTTGCAAATGACGGACACGCTTTGCTATATTAATAACGTAATTTACACAACAAACGTCATAATTAATAGTTACACAAGAATTAATAAGAGTTTTGAATAATTATTTTAAGTAAGGAATCGAAGTACATGATCACTAAAGAAGTAAAACAGCGAATTATCAATGACCTCAGAGTGCATGAAAGCGACACGGGTTCTCCGGAGGTGCAGGTAGCATTGCTAACAGAACGAATTAATCATTTAAGCGGCCATCTGAAGGAGCACTCAAAAGACCATACTTCCCGCAGGGGATTGCTTCAAATGGTTGGGCGCAGGTCAGCGCTGCTTAAATATTTATCAAGCAGAGACACTGACAGATATAAAAAGCTGATCGATAAACTTGGTATACGGAAGTAAATCAAAGTATTTAGGAGGAAGTTATAGACCTATCCCAAAAATGCATAAAAAAATTCATATCATTTATTCCTTTTGCTGGTCAAGGCAAATAAGAAATAAGTTTGGAGGTATTCAATGGCGTATTGTAAAGTAGAAAGGTTGATCGGCAAAAGAACCCTCAGTATAGAAGTAGGTAAAATTGCAAAACAAGCTGATGGCGCAGCTATCGTTCGATACGGAGATACGATGGTCTTGGCCACAGCAGTATCAGCGCCAGAAGAAAAAGAAGAAGCTGATTTTTTCCCTCTAACCGTAGATTACAGGGAAAAAATGTATGCCGCCGGAAAGTTTCCAGGCGGTTTTTTTAAGAGAGAGGGAAGACCTACCTTAAAAGAAACATTAACCATGCGGTTAATAGATCGTCCCATCAGGCCACTCTTTCCA
>MHZD01000270.1 GCA_001828645.1 Planctomycetes bacterium RIFOXYC2_FULL_41_27
CCTGCCTGAAAACAAGATCGAACTCTGCATCGGGATGGGACTCGCCTTTGCCATGATTATGCCAGGCATGTTCCAGACAGCAGAGTTTCTCGAAACCCTTCATTTTTTTGACAGGTTCCGGATTGCCAATTTGCGTGTCTCGAACAGGATTATTTACAGCAGTGTTGTGCTTGGATTCTTCTTCATCATGGCGCCATTACTGATTAATAGGGACTATGCCCGATATCTCTTTGGGCTTGTTTGGACGGGATATGTGATGATATTCGATCCCATCGTATATTCAAGTAAGGGAGATTCTCTGTT
This sequence comes from Planctomycetes bacterium RIFOXYC2_FULL_41_27, assembly GCA_001828645.1. Lineage (GTDB taxonomy): Bacteria > Planctomycetota > Brocadiia > Brocadiales > Brocadiaceae > Wunengus > Wunengus californicus. The sequence goes on from MHZD01000270.1 coordinate 304, forward strand.
AAAGGATTTGGAAGAAGGCAGGCTTTCTCGGATACTGAGCTTATTTATGGCTGGTTATATCTGCGGTTTCCTGTGGGAGTTCTGGAACTACTGGTCTGCATCAAAATGGGTGTATACAGCCCCTTTCATGAGGGATATAAAAATCTTTGAGATGCCCGTGGCGGGATTCCTGGGATTCGGTCCCTTTGCGTGGGAGTATTTCTGCTTTTACCATTTCTGCAAGTTAATGAAACGAAGGCCTCAGACTGACGAGACAAATAAAACCACAGATTACACATCATAGCGGAGCCACAACCAAAAGATAGCACACAGATTACGCAGATTAAACAGATTTACACAGATAAAAAATAATCAATGTTCGGGGCTGTCCAAAAAGTTCAATTTTCAACTGTCCTTGCGAGCGTGAGCGTAGCAATCTATTTTGAAACCCTTTAAAATCAAGGGATGGCTTCAGTCGTTCCTCCTTCGCAATGACATGGTAATAACTTTTTGGACAACATCAAGCAACTAAAGTGTTAATTCTTTCTACCATAGCGACAACTTTTAACAAAACTTTCTCCCAATGGTGTTAGCTGAACAAATTCGTATGTTTTTATTACAAGAGGAAACTTTTGGTCTCCTGCATCATTTACAACAGCAAGAGCGTCGGTTATGCCGGGTAATTGTAACAGATTTAATCTTATCAGATTACAAACAATTAAATAGAACTGTTCGGATGATAACCCTATATTACTACATACATCTTCTTTAGAAATTCTAAATTCACTTTTATGTCCAAAACCAGTTCTTTCCCATGGTATTTCTTCTTTCATATAAAAACTATAATATGTGTCGAGAAGTTTAGCTTCAATTGGAGTTAATTGCTTTAGTATATCAATATAACTAGAATGAATATCCTTTGAATTTTTAGGATCAGCCGCGTTAGCTAGCAAAGCAGCCCATATTCCCTGCATATCTCCATTATCTTCTAAAGACGCAGATTCTAACAAAGGATGTAAAATTTTTAATGGAATAGCCTTTGGATTTATACCTTTGTCAAGCAAGTATTGACGAGCCTTAAGGATTGTTTCTATTATTCTTTTATATCTCCATAGTTTCACCTTCATACCTAAAGAGCCATCCAATAACTCTGATAGAATATCTCCAGTTTTTTCAGCTAGCGGACCGAAAATTTTTGAAAGAAATTCGTTTGCTTCTTCAGGAAATTTTTCAATATTCAATACTAAAACTCCTTGAAATGTCTTCTGATAGCGGTCTCGGCTTGCTCTGTGGGTTTCAGCAATCGTTACTTTGTAAGCAGATTTGATAAGTGAGCTACCAAAAGAGGTTGGATTATATATCATTCCTGCAAAATCAGGAATCAAAATGTATGTTATATCGTTTTCTGGATTTCCACTTATGTGGGAATGACAAAAGAAATTAAGCTCTTATCCATCACCGCTTGTACTTTATTTTAAAGGTTACTGATATGCACACAAAATCTCAAGCCACCTTCCGCTCAATGTCTTCGAACTTGACGGCAACTCTCTTGGAGACGCCTGGCTCTTGCATCGTAATCCCATAAAGCACGTTGGCAACGCCCATGGTGACCTTGCTGTGGGTAATGACGAGGAATTGCGTGTCGCTGGTGAACTCTTTTAAGATATGGATAAATCTGTTGATGTTGCTTTCGTCCAGGGCGGCGTCCACCTCGTCCAGTATGCAGAATGGACTGGGTTTAGCTTGAAACACAGCAAAAAGCAACGCCACGGTTGTCATTACCTTTTCACCACCTGAAAGGAGCGTAATTGAGCGAAGCTCTTTATCGGGGGGTTGCGCCACTATCTCAATTCCTGCCTCTAACATGTCCACATTTTCCTCCAGAATTACATCGGCCTTGCCCCCGCCAAACAATTTCCGGAACATTGCCTGGAAATTCTGACGAATATCGTTAAAGACCTTCTCGAATAATTCACGGCTGGTATGGTTGATTTTTTGAATTAAATTTTGCAGGGCATCCTTTGATTTTGCGAGGTCATCCCTCTGATTCACAAGAAAGGTCTCACGGATTTCGAGTTCATCCTGTTCTTTGATTGCTTCGAGATTCACGTTTCCCAGTCTTTCAATCTTTCCCTGATATTCTTCGATTTCTTTGGAAACAGCTTCCCAGAAATCAACTGGCGGAGTGGCTGCATCTGCCGTTTCGGCCGGTGTTGTGGTCATCAACTCCAGATTGATTTCACCTGTGGTAGCATCCAGATTTGACAGGTCGAGTTGATATTCCTCCCTGACACGCTCTTCCAAATTCAATATACGAATCTGGCACTCGTTTTCTTTGAGTTTCAATTCCTGCAGTTGTTGTTCGGTTTGCTTGAGATCTGCCCGTTTTTCTTCGAGGGACGTATTTAATTCTATAACTTTAAGGTCGTGTTCCTCTCGATCAGTCTTAAGAGAGTCTATTGTCTCTTCCAATGCAACCTTCTTTGCCTGAAATTCGCTTATCAAAATTTCCAGTTGTTTGATCTCTTCCTCGGCTTTCTGCTTTTTCTGCTGGCAATTCTGGCTCTCATTTATGATATACTGAATTTGTTCCTGCATCTCACAGAGCTCAACCTGGAGTTTATTCAGGACATTACTCAATCCGTCTCTCTTTTCCTGCCTTTGGGCAAGGCCGACCTTTAAGGTCGTTATTTCATCCTGAACATTTTTCTTCAATTGTTCTTTCTCTTTTACGAGCATGGATGATTCTTCAACCTGTTGTTCTAACTGCCTGTGCTGCTCGCCGAGATGTCTCAATTCATCCTGCAGAACCTTCTCACGTTCACAAGCCTTTTCCAATTCCACGTGAATCTCTTCCATCTCGTTCGCATTGATCTTTTTCTCTGCAACAAGTTCTTCTTGCTTCCGTTCGTTCTGCGTAAGCTCATTATCCTTCGAAATCCTCTGGATATTTACCTGGTCGATTCTCTTTGCCAGTTGCGCCGTTTCTACTTCGAGCCCTGTAAGTTCATCAATAAGGATGCGCTTGTCATGTTCCAGTTTTTCAAGGGTTTGCCGAATTTGAGCTAATTCTTCTTCAATCTTCTTCAATTCGCTCTTACGGGATATGATCCCCACCTGCCCCTGTCTCTTGCCTCCGCTTATCGTACCCTCAGGCTCTAACAGATCACCGTCGAGCGTCACACAACGAACGGTACGGCTATGGCCATTCAGAAACAATGCGGCATTAAGATTCTTTACAACGATTGTATTATTTAAAAACACGCCAATAACCTTGCAAACCTCTTCCGTACTGTTTATAAGTTTACTGGCAATACCCACAACATCTGGTTTTTGCAGTATCTCTTCGGGAACAGTCGCATGACCGCTTATTCTATCTAACGGGAAAAAGATTGCATGTCCCTTCTGGTTCTTCTGCAGGAATGTAAGCGCCTGAACGGCATTATCGGTGGTATCCGTAACAATGCCCTGCACCCTTTCGCCCAGAGCGGTTTCGATAGCGAGTGCATACGGTAGATCGACTTTCAAGAGATCGGCTACCATGCCCTGTATCCCTTTTACCGAAGCGTCATTTTTTTTAGCGTCCTCCAGGATGGCCATTGCGCCTGCCCCGACTCCCTCCAACCGCATTTCGTAATCCATAAGGACTTCGTGCCGTGAGGTTTTGCTGCTCTGCAGTTGTTTCTGCTGATTGATTTGTTCATCCAGAGTTCGTATGGTAGTTACCAATTCCTGGATGCGCCCTTTCGAGGCAGATAATTTTTGGTCTAAACTGTTAAATTCTTCCGTCAATGTGTTCTTTTCATTCGTGGTTTCATGATGTTTGGAAATCAAGGTCTCCACGAATGTTTGAATTTCCTCCTGCCGCTTCGCAAGCCGCATTTTTCTGCTTTTCAGGGCGTCGTTTTCGGTGGTCAGGCTGCCAATCTCATTCTGGAGGCTGGATTCTTTTTGAAGGATTGAAATGACCTCAGACTTCTTCTCTTCAATACCCTGATACAACAAATCACATTCAAAAACGATTTGCTTCTGTTCTGTTTCTTTTGTTTTCTGGACTTCGACAAGCCTTGAGATTTCCTGCTCTAAGGCGTTCAGCAACGCCTTCGTTTCTGCGATCTTATTGTTTGTTTCGAGCACTTTATTTTCCAGGCTTTTTTGCTGCTCAATATATTTTTCACGCTGGGTATCTAACTCTTTAATGCGTTCGTGATTATATTTTACTTTGTCCTGATTATTTGATATTTGAGACCCCAGGTTTACCATGTCGGTCTGCATCTGCGCTAACTGCTGATTTAACTGTTCTATCGCATCTTCGACCTCATGTATTTGCATCTCGAGTTCGCCAATCTCCGTAACCATCTTCTTGCCTTGCTCTTCAATCTGACCGATTTGCTCTGAGACAGACGCCTTTTTACTTTTAAGGTCCCGATAGTTTCTCAGCGAAAGGCCGACCTTTAATTTTTTTAAATGTTCAATATATTCCTGAAATTTACGCGCCCTGGATGCCTGGATTTTTACCGAGCGAAGCTGTTTTTGTAATTCCTCTATAATATCGGCAACCCTGAGCAAGTTCTGCTCAACATGTTCAAGCTTACTTAGGGCAGATTTTTTTCGTGCCTTAAACTTACTGATGCCCGCAGCCTCTTCAAATAAGAATCGCCTCTCGTGAGAATCCGCCTGCAGCAAGGCTTCTACGTTGCCCTGCTCGATCACGGAATATGCGTTTGCGCTAAAACCCGTATCAAGGAAAAGCTCCCGAATATCTTTTAACCGGCTTGCTTGTTTATTGACAAGATACTCTGATTCACCTGAAGTATACAAACGGCGGGTGATGCAGACCTCTGTATATTCGAGCGGCAATAGACCTTTATTGTTTTGAATGGTCAGAGAGACCTCTGCATAACCAAGAGATGGGCGTTTATCAGTCCCGTTGAAGATCACGTCCGCCATTTCATTGCCTCTGAGTGATTTTACGCTCTGCTCACCCAGCACCCACTTGACGGCGTCAATGACATTACTCTTTCCGCAACCGTTTGGCCCGACAATGACAGTTATTCCATCTTCAAAGAGGATTTCTGTTTTTTCAGCAAACGACTTAAATCCGAACAACTCCAGTTTTTTTAGTTTCATAATCCTGAATAAACCATCATGAGCCAAAGGCTCACAAAAAAGCATGGAAATACATCACCCTCTCTCAATCCCTCCCATCCCTTCGACTTCGCTCAGGACAGGCAAGTGAGGGAAAGCTCCTTCGCCCCTTGTGGGAGAGGGTACGGGTGAGGGGTATTTTCGTATCAAATACTACAAAGAGGGGTGTTTCGATAAATCAAAACACCCCTCTTCCATTACACATACATGGTTCAACGAATAAATATAACTGATTACTTACGTAATGATTTTGTATGTATTATGTAGGTACTTGCAAGTTTTTTAAATATTACTAAAAATATTGATTATTTCTTAGTTGTCTTCTTCTTTGCTGGTGCTGCTTTCTTACTTGCTCCTTTTGACGTCTTTGCAGAAGTTCCACACTTCTTCATCGCCATAACAAATCACCCCCTCTCTTCGGTCGCTGTGACCAAAATGTATAATGAAATTACCAATTTCTCTGTAAAACCTTTCCTTCTTCACCACGCACACAGCAGTAATCAACGTATTTGCCGGCGCTTGTTGCGAAATCCCGGAGTGTTTCTACAGGATATGGTTCAATATTTAGCATCTTTGTATCCAGACAGTGATTCGGCTTAAAAGATTGTATTATATATCGCCCGGCGCCTTGAATAGACCTGGCAATAGCCTCGATATCATCTCCGTCGAGTTGTGTTGGGCATACCGTGGTACGGAATTCATATTCAATGCCGCTTTCCATAATAATGCGGATGCTCTTTTTGATGTCTTCGATATTGCAGGGCACACCGGAAATTTGTTCGTACTTTTCCCTCTGAAGAGGGGCCTTTATATCCATAGCCACGCAATCCACAAGATCTCTGTCAATTAAATCCCTGATCACATGAGGATTGGTGCCGTTGGTATCCAGGCGCACCATAATTCCTGTGTCCTTGAATACCTTTAGGAGAACATCGAGACGCTTGTGCGAGGTTGGCTCACCGCCGGTGACTACAATACCATCAACCCAGCCAAGATTTTGCCGTAGCTTGCTAACGACGGCATCGATAGGAATGGATTCCAATTCATTCGGCGCTTGAACCAAATGAGGGGCATGACAATAAGGACACCGAAGGTTGCACGTCGGTAAAAAGACTATAGAGACTATCTTTCCTTCCCATTCGATGAGGCTATTTTCTATAAATCCTTTGATTGGTACAACCACTTATCGTGTTACCCTCGTTAAATAAGATTCCTCGACTCCACGCAGAATGACGTTATCCCGCATAGCGTCGAAGTGCGATTTATAAATCTCTATGCGCAAATTCCAAATTTCTCCTTTGCATCTTCATTGTTTCTGTGATAATCACCAGTGTAGTCCATCACGCCGTGTGTATCAAGAAAATTTAACACTTTGTTGTACATGATTCAGAAAGTACACTCTCCTCTTTTGGCAAGAAGTCGTTGACGCTGTAATTACCCTTGTGTCTGTCTGCCAGCTCGCCGATCTTTGATTTGTTCCAGTTATTGATACGACTAAAATACCCTACGATCCTTGAAATGCCGTACACATTTCTGGAACCACAGTATCCGCAGATATCGGTAAGTTTCTGGGTAACCTTCTTACAATCATTGCAAATAGTGAATTCCGGGGAAATCGTGACCTGTGCAGCCTGCGTGTTTTTAAAGGTCTTTTTTACCAGATTCATGATGCTGGCTGGAGACGGCCTTTGCTCGCCAACAAATGCATGGATAATTGCGCCCGATTCAATCATGGTGTGAAACTTACTCTGGAGGAAGATTCGGGTAATCATATCCACAGGCGCATCCGGGCGCAGATGCACACTATTGGTGTAGTAGAATTCATCCTTCTCGATATTTCCCTTGACCATGTCAGCGGCCTCCGGATAATTCCTCACGTCAACCTTGGCAAGCCTTCTGCTTGCGCTTTCGGCAGGTGATTCCTCTAAGGAAAATTTTAAATTATATTTCTTTCCCTCTTCCTTGACACGCGTATACATGTGTGAAACAACCCGCAACCCCTGCTTAATCATATCATCGCCTTCGTGCAGTTCTCTTCCGGTCATAAATTGCAGGCACTCATTCAATCCCAGGATACCCACAATATAGGTTGAGGCCTCCAGATCAACATAAGGGCGGTCATCCCTGGCCTTCTTGCCAATCTCCCAGAGGGGCATTTCGGGACTTGACATTAATTTTCCCACAAATTTCTTTTTCTGGAGATGCGCTTTGACGGCAATTTCAATACCTTTATCAATCTCTTTATACAATGCATCCCAATTGCCTTTTCCTGCTCTATAGGAGGCCTGCGGGAGGTTAATGGTAATATTCTGGAATCCGCAGAAACGCATACTTTCAGGGTGTTTGATCATATAATGGTCATCGATCGTGGTACGCAAACGGCAACAGGCAGAGAGCGTGATTTCATCCCTATCAAAGATGAAATAAGGGACACCGTTTTCGCTGGCTATCTGACATGCATATTCCAGGAGTTCGTACTGTTTGGGGTCGCTGAGGGTATCTTCATTAATGTGAAAATCACACTTCGGGAAGGCAAAGACGTGTCCATAGCAATCCCCCTCGCGCCATACATCCAGCATGGCTAATGTGAACTGACGGGCTGTTTCCTCATAATCTCCATAGGTTTTTCCTGTAGGTTTTCCACTGGGTCCAATAGCAGGAATATTCCTTAAGTATCGGGGAATGCCTGTATGAACATTGAAATCTAAGAATAACGTCTGGCCACCTCGGGAAAAAGAGCTCTGAGAGCAACTGAAAATAAGGTGTTGTGCCTCTTGTTTCATCTCTTTATAGCTCATGCCCTCCAGATAAGGGGCATACATGATGTTGACATATGCCACGCCAAGCGCACCCGCATAGTAGGCCTGCATGGAAGCCAAAAATGTATTAAGATGCCCCGTCAGGGTGCGCGCATGCTTTGCCGGAGCTGATTCTGTATCCAGATTCTGGAGTGACAATCCGTATTTTTTTAAATATTCAAGGGAGTGGGAAGAACAGTATACCCGCGTCGGATAGCCCAGGTCGTGAATGTGCACCATCCCGTTCATGTGGGCGTCTGCCACTTCCTTTGAATATACCTCCTTGAGGGCAAACTGCTTTAAGGTATTCTCGGCAATTGCAAGGTTGATTGCCTCAGGGTTATTCGTGGAGATATTGCTGTTTTCCTTATTTTTTGACATGATCAGCTCTTCGAGGTCGTACTTGGGCATACCGATTACCTGCTGTTTTTCGAGTTTCTTGTCAAACCCCCTCTCGAAGAGTTCATTATCTACCAGTTCTCGTATCAGCGACGTCGAAATACGATTTAATCCGGAGGAAAAAACCCTCTGTTCTACAGTGCCCGCAATTTCTCCTGAGACCTCTTCCGGCAGGTCGGCTTCCTTTTCCAGAGCCTCCGCAATCTTTCTTTTATCCCATGGGAACGTTTCGTCTTTCGTCTCCGTGTTTACCAGAAGGGAGACATCTGTCGTGTCTGCACGTTTCTTGGTTTGTTTTCTCACCCGAAGGGATTCGCGACTCCTCGCCCTTTTATCACGATAGAGGATGTAAGCCTTGGCTGTCTTGGCATGTCCGGTTTCTATGAGCACCTTTTCTACAATATCCTGTATATCTTCAATACCGGGGGTCTGTCCAGCATATTTTTTTTCCAGAAACATGGTAACAACAACCGCTAGTTCATCTGCCAGGGCGCGGTCTTCACCGCCCACTGCCTGCGCCGCATTAAATATGGCATCGGCGATTTTTTTCTCGTTAAAAGGTAC
>MHZD01000271.1 GCA_001828645.1 Planctomycetes bacterium RIFOXYC2_FULL_41_27
GCACCCTTCGCAGCCCTATCTCAGCCTGCCCTCCTTAACTGCATTTTTAAGACAGAACGGTATTTCCGAAGTTCGGCAGAGAGATTTGAATATTGAGTTGCTGGATATACTCCTTACCAAAAAGGAATGCAGTGAATTTTACCAGGGGATCATCAATAAATTAAAAAGTTCGGATAGAACTTCTGTTCATTCTTCACGGTATCAGGAAAAATACCAGACCATGGTTGACGCTGTAGAATCAATTCCTGCATTAATGGATAAAGTGGAAACGGCGAAAAACACTTTGAGGTCAGAGGGTTTTTATGACCTCGAAAAGTACATGGAGAGCGTTCATATCATCAATGAAGCCCTGAGAAATATGTCTGCGCTGTATTATCCTTCATCAATGACGTCACTCAGCAATGACATGCGGTATTCTGTGTATTCATCCCAGGATATTTTTAAGGCGCTGGACGATGAGGAGGAAAACATCTTCCTCAACCTTTATAAGAAGCACATTCTTTCTTCCATCCTGGAGTCATCGCCGAATCTGGTGGGTATTTCCATTACCAATACTTCTCAGATCATTCCGGGACTAACTCTCGCAAGGTTAATAAAGAATCAGCACAAGGAAATCCACATTACTATAGGTGGAAGCGTTTTTACAAAACTCATTGAAAATATAAAAAAAGTAGATGGTCTGTTTTCGATTGTGGATAGCTTTATTGTTTTTGAGGGCGAACATGCCCTGCTGGAACTGGTAGGACAACTTGATAGCAAGAGGGATTTTAAAAAGGTGCCTAATCTGATTTACAGAGAAAACAATGTTACAAAGATCAATGAACCGTTTTATACGGAAGATTTAAACAAACTGCCAGCACCTGACTTTGACGGTTTTCCTTTAAAACTTTACCACACACCTGCCTCCGTTTTGCCCGTTCAGACATCGAGGGGGTGTTATTATTCGAAATGCTCCTTTTGTAATCTGCATCTTGACCACAGGAGTTTTCGCTTGCGCCGGACGGAACTCCTTATGGAGGATATTTGGACACTTTCTCAAAAATACAACACGCCGTATTTCTTCTTCACCGATGAATCCGTTCCTATTAACAAATTAAGGGAGATATCTCAAAGTCTGTTGGAAAAGCAATGGGATATAAAATGGATGGGAGGTGTGCGATTTGAGAATGCCCTTGACGGCGACCTGTTGGAAAAGATGCACGCGTCAGGATGTCAAAAGCTGGTGTTTGGTCTGGAATCCTATAATCAGCGTGTACTGGATTTAATGAAAAAGGGGATAAAGACCGATATCGTAAAAAGGGTGCTGGATGCGTGTTTAAAAGTGGG
>MHZD01000272.1:0-522 GCA_001828645.1 Planctomycetes bacterium RIFOXYC2_FULL_41_27
CACAAATGACTCTGGATCATTTAGTCTAGGTTCGAATCCTAGTTCCCCAGCCAATTAAATCAAGGGTTTCAAGCATTTGACACATTTCTATTTTCTCCAACTGTAGTCAAATTGTAGTCAGATTCCAATACTTGAATCCCGTCTTCAAATTTTATGGACAATGATGAGCATAACGCTGTGTCATCTCAATAGAATAATGTCCTAAAATTTTTGATGTTTTAGGTATGAAGTATAACTCTTTCGCATGTTAGCCGATACCTTTTGGAGCGTGTTATTGCATACATATTTCTATCATATCCGTAAAAGTTTTATTATTACCGATAGACTTTTCATATCAATTTAGTATTTTGAAAAGTATCTGATGTAAGCATCTTTGTATTGAAAAGGTTCTTCAGGAAATAGTGTGGAATGAAGTTGGAGGGGGGGGTGGGAATAGGAGACTGTCCTTCAAAAAAGGAGGATAGAGATAAAGGACAAAGAGTTATTAGGATTAAAGGGTCCATGGGAAGTAACGTAGGTAAA
>MHZD01000272.1:875-5191 GCA_001828645.1 Planctomycetes bacterium RIFOXYC2_FULL_41_27
AGTAGAGCAGGGGCTTTCACGGAGAGAGGAAAAAGAGATCGAGTGTCTTGGCATAGATGAGAAGAGTTTTTTAAAGGGGCATTTGCCTAATATTTTAACGTATTTAAGACATAGGATAACCAATGCAATGGCAGAAGGGATTAACAGCAAAATACAACAGGTAAAATCTGCCGCAAGAGGATTCAGAAACTTCTACAAATACAGGATTGCTATCCTATTCCACTGTGGAAAACTTAATATGTACCCACACAAAAGCCTGTAGAACGAATTTTTCAAAGAACTAAAATGTTACAGTTTATCGATGTATTTTTGTTCTTCAGGAGTGTAGATTTCTTCTTTAGACTCACTTCTTTTCTTACATCAGTGTGAAGACAACAGAAAGTACGCTCACACCGATTTAGAGAGGTTAAAAGTAGACATGAAAAATCTCGCCTTAAAAGGTAAAGCCGTCACCAGACTGTCACCAGCGAAAATAATCTTTATTATAAGTATTTTATTATCAAATACTTATGGTGGAGGCGGCGGGAATTGAACCCGCGTCCCTAGACATTTCAGCATAGGCTTCTACGTACATAGTCAATTTTTTAAGTCTCGCCATCTGGAACCCCAACTGACAGGGTTTCCATAGACCAGCTCAGTTGAGAATTCGTTCATTCCCCACCGGGCAAAAGGAATGAACTAACCTGCTAATTGTCGTTTAATTAGCCTCGCAGGTAAGACTAATTAAACGTGGCTGTTAATTAAGCAGCCATTGCCATTGGATATTCGGCATTTAAATCATTTTGCCAGGTTTTTAATGAGGCCGCCTGACAACCTCAATACGCCACCTAAACCTCAAACTGTCCGGTCGAATCCTTTCGCCCCCTTTTATAAATAACAAATATGTTTAAATAGATTACGAAGAAATTATAACATTCAGCACATAAAAATGCAAACCAACAAAATGCAACGCTTATAACACGGTTGAATTTTCCAACAGTTTTTGTATAAATTAGTATGGATTATAGTTAAATATTAGTTGGTTTGCTAAACAAATTTATATTTCTTTCATAGCATGGCAAGTTGAAAACCATTTATTGTTCTCATAAAATTATTTTAGGGGGGAGGTATATAGTAAAGGACGTAACTCCTCCAGTATCAACACTTCTTGAACAGATTAAAAGGATAACATTAAAAATATACCTAAAAGTATCAACTCGCAAAATGTAGAAAAAATACAGAAAAAAAGTGAGATTTTTGCACTGACAGTCAAAAACGTTACACGGGGAGACACAGCGAAGAACATTCAAACGACGGGAATTGCCGATCCTTTGACTATAGGAAAAAGAAAACGCGGAGAATCGCCAGGTTCTTTTTTAGGCATCTACATATAAAAAACAGCAAGCCGACTTTCGTAGAAAAGGAGGTAAGCGAAAGTCAGCTTGCTTCGAAAAGGAGAACATTGTTAGTAAAAACATATTTAATTCAAAAAAAGTTCCAGTTTATAATAAATTTTTTTTGTGTTTATTTATAATTGATTTATAATTAGGAAAAATGAAAAAAAATTTTGTATCCTATTATCTTACTTTTTTGTTACCGATAGTGTTTTTCGGGTGTAGCGCTACTTCAAGTGAAAGGCTGAAGGATACCGATCGCAGAGTAGCTGAAATTTCTAAAACAACTCAAACGCTAGAAAAACGGCTAGATGATTTATCCAGGTCTATTTCTATAATTGTAAATGATGGAAATAGTCTCCATAATGACATAGATGACATAAAGAACTGCAATAATGATATCCAACAAACGATCAAAGAGATAGAAACAATGATTAAAAATTTAGATGCGCATATTTGCGGTTTTGAGGCTAATTATAAAACTACTGAAGAAAACCTTAATAAACGGATAGGTGATATCCAGAAGGCTGAAATTGAATTGTCTAATCGGCTGGAAATGATGAAGTTGGGAACAAAAGAGGAGGTAAAGGAAAAGACCATATCCCCAACAACCCCTTAAGGCTCCTTTTAAACATCACTATCTAAAAATATAATGTAATTGTGCTGTTAATTAATGAAGGCTTCAAAAAAAATACCCTTGATTATAGGTGTATGCTTTGCATATATTTTAATTGTATACATTACCTTTAATGCAATTGCAAAAGTCCACAGGACAAACAATCCCAAATTAGCGAAAAGGGTAGTTATTTTAACATTTTTCGTAGATGTATTTATATTTGCGGGTAGTGGGTACCTGGTTTATAAATTGAAAGCCCCTACAGATAAAAAATGAAATGCACAAAATTATTATTTTTGTCGTTGATAGTAACTTCCTTATTCTTCCTCTACAACTGCCCTACTTTTGCAGGGCGAAATGCCGAGATCGATAAATTAAAGCAAGAACTCTTTGAACTTGAAAAGATAACCAAACCGTTTATAGAAACATTCCGAAAAGTTTCACAACTCGTCAGTCCCTCAGTTGTCAGTTTAAGTACAGAAAAAAAGGAACCTTTAAAAAATAGTACAGATATCGAACCATTACCACCCTATCAAGATTTTCAACCCAAACGCGATCATCCTACTGAAAATATACCCAAAAAGGGACTGGGTTCTGGTGTTATCATTGATGAACTCGGCTATATTTTAACCAACAACCACGTTATCAGCGGTTTTTCTGAAGACGAAATCACGGTGGTTACTTATAATGGTGAACAATACAAGTATGTCAAGATTGTTGGCGTCGACCCGAATACAGACCTTGCAGTCATCAAGATAGAAGGAGAGAATTTCTTGCCTGCCGAATTTGGTGATTCTGAAGCAGTGCAAGTGGGTGATTGGGTCATTGCCATCGGTAGTCCTTTTGGGTACCAGCAAACAGTTTCTACCGGCATTATTAGCGCAAAAGGGAGAACACACGTTATTCCGTTCGTACTTCCCTTTATTTATGAGGATTTTTTCCAAACGGATGCCGCCATCAACCCTGGTAATAGTGGAGGCCCGCTTGTCAATCTCAGGGGTGAGGTCATTGGTGTGAATACCGCCATTGCAACTCGTTCGGGTGGTTTTCAGGGTGTAGGATTTGCGATTTCCGCCGCTATTGCAAAAGAGACTGCTGAAAACATCATGACTACAGGTACAGTTGTAAGGGGATATTTGGGTGTGGGAACACACGATATTAACGATGAGTTGGCCGCATCGCTTGGCCTCAAAGATAAAAAAGAATTTATTTCCCGTTTTGGCCTGTACGCAGAGATGGGCGCATTTGTTTTGGAGGTGTGGAGCGATACTCCTGCGTCAAAGGCTGGCATCCGTCCTGGCGATGTCATTTCTGAGATAGGCGGAAAAAGGATTGAAAATACAACGGATCTCCAGCATGCTATTCGGCATGCAAAGGTCGATACAAAAATTACCGTGAAAGTCCTGCGAGATGGAGTAGAAAGTGCGTTGGATGTTTTTGTAGAAAGACAGCCTGAAGACCTTGCTGGCAAGACTTATTTGGCTATTCGAAAGCTGGATGAACCAACAAAATTCTCTTTGGGATTGGTAGTCAACGATTTAAATCAAGATATTGCAAAATCACTTGGACTTGAAGGTGAAAAGGGAGTTTTGGTTGTCGATGTAGAAGTAAATAGCCCCGCCGAGCGCGCCGGCATAAAGCCAGGTGATCTAATTACAAAGGTAGGTACAAAAGAGGTGCATTCTGTTATAGAATTTATGACACTCATGGACGAATTCTTAGAAACAAATAGTCCAGTCAGTGTCTTTGTAAGGAATAAAGGGTTTGTAACTTTGAAATAAAGTTTTAGTTCACATCATTTCTCATCTGCCAGAATAAAGACCCACGTTACTCAGGTTGATGCCCGGGATTAATGGTGAGGTAGTTTAGATTCCGAACAGTGCAGTATGGTATATACCCCTTTTTCTTTGATTTCTTATAAGCATTATTTATTTTCTTTTTGGTTTTCTTGTTAAAACAAGGGTTATCTTCAGAACATGAGAAGGGGTAATCTATAGTTAATACAAGTTTCCCTGCATCTATAAAGACATCAAGATATCCTTCTAATTCTTTCGTAACATTCCCTGGCGTTTTTTGCCCGTCGCCGTCGTATCCATAATAAACATCCTCCTGTCCTATTCCTGTCACTGCGTTAAGGTAGTCTTCCTGTTCTCCCAATGCAGCGCCATTTTGTGGAAATATGCCGAAGTCTGAATTTTTACCTTTTGCGTATTCAGAAATTTTAACAACGAAGTCAACCATTTCCTGCTCAGCCGTTTCTCTATCTTCCCCGCTTTCTCCGTCTGGGCTCCAATATTCATAGGCATCTATAATATCAAGATAAACCC
>MHZD01000273.1:0-655 GCA_001828645.1 Planctomycetes bacterium RIFOXYC2_FULL_41_27
CCATTTTTGCTGAAGTTGAAGGTCCGAGTGGAAAGGTTGAGGACTGGATATTCTCCAGTAATAAGTATGCTACCTGGTATACCGACAACAATTTTGCGCTTGTTTACGAATCCACCGGAGAATCGATTAAACATTTTACGAGTAAATTGCGTATTGAGGAAAACGGGCAAACGGTCGCAGAAAAAACCATCAGGGTAAACGATCCACTGGAACATAAAGGGTATGTTATTTATCAATCAAGTTATGATCCGGAGGCCGGAACTTTCTCCGGTTTGCAAATTGTTAAGGATCCAGGTATCCCTGTAGCTTACTCTGGTTTTGGCGCCCTGTGTTTTGGCGTTGTATTTATTTTTTACATAAAACCATTTCTACGGAAAAAACTAAAAAAAGAGGTGGAGGAATAGAATGAGTTTAATCAATATTACTTTGATTGTATACGTAATAGCGTTCATTGCCTATATTGTAAGAGAAATTTGGAGGTCCACCGCCACAAAATGGGTATCCCTTGGATTACTTATTTTGGCATTTTGTTTCAACCTGGCGATGGTGGCTAAACGCTCGATAGAAGCCGGGCATCCGCCTTTTTCCAACCTGTATGAATCTCTTATATTTTATGCATGTTGTACGGCCTTTGTGTACATTATATTTGAATTTG
>MHZD01000273.1:661-1187 GCA_001828645.1 Planctomycetes bacterium RIFOXYC2_FULL_41_27
ATTTTAGGGTCGTAGGGGCATTAGCATCCGTTTTGTCGATGTTAATATTACTTTATGCAACGCTTCAAGACGACACCATAAGGCCTATCATGCCGGCATTAAAGAGCAATTGGATGTTGGTGCACGTCGTTACTTATATGCTTGGGTACGCTGCGTTTGGTATTTCATTTGTAACCAGTATTATATTTTTAGTGGTCAAACCTTTTGCCAGGAAAGGTAAAGAAGATAGAGGGACTGAAGAAGGAAAGGAAATATTACCCCGGAATTTCGATAAATTGAGTTACAAGATAGTCGCTTTTGGGTTTCCGTTCCTTACGTTAGGCATGATTACCGGCGCAGTCTGGGCAAAAAAAGCATGGGGTGATTACTGGTCATGGGATCCAAAAGAGACGTGGTCTTTAATTACCTGGCTTGCATACTTAGTATATTTACATACTCCTCTTGTTTTACCTAAGATGAACATTAATAAATCAAAGGCTGCTGTAATATTAGCAATCTGGTTGCTTATATCTTTCGGGATAGTAAA
>MHZD01000274.1:0-12981 GCA_001828645.1 Planctomycetes bacterium RIFOXYC2_FULL_41_27
TACCGGTAAAATATGCATTTATAGCTTTTTTATGCACATAGACAGACTGCGCAAAATTCATTTGGCACAGTCTGTTCACTTAACCCATCCTTATTGAGAGTCCCGTGCAAGCATATAGAGAAATTGCTGGGCATACCCTGCATACCTGCCAAAATATGTTAGGCCAAATTCCCGCAGGTGTTGACTTGACACAACCTGATTCTTGAAATAGAGTTTTTGGAGAATTTTCTTGATCCACGTGTCGATAGGAAATGCCTCGGTAAAACCCAGGGAAAACAAAAGAATACAGTCAGCGATCTTATCACCCACACCGGGGATTTGCGTCAGCGACTTTTTTGCTTCCCGATAAGGGAGTTTTTTTAATGTCATTAAAAAGGCTTCACTTACACAATCGTTGGCGGTTTTTATGTATCTTGCCCGAAACCCCGTCTTTGCCTGGAAAATCCTCTCGTAGTGATTTAACTCGCCGGGATTCGGAAATGAATACCCTTTGAATCCGTTCAGCTCAATCCTTTTCCCAAAAGATTTTGACAGCATTTCGAGATTTAATTTTATCTTGGGGATATTTGCCGCCGAGGAGCAGAGAAAAGATATTAAGCATTCCCACGGGTCCTGTCGCACAATGCGCAGGCCATGATATTTTTTGATAGCCTTTCGGATGTAAGAGTCTTTCTCTATCTGTTTCAGGATTGTTTGGTACGGTTCGTCGAGGGCAAAATAATGTACCAGAAACTTCTCATCAACACCCCGAAATTCTAAACAATCTGCGGGCTGACGAACGCTAAAGATACGGTTTCTTGCCACGATATAATACCAATTGCCTGCCCTGGTTACCCGAAACATCTGTCCGCACAAGAGGGTGTGTTCAAGATTAAAGTCTTTTACGAGAATTTTTGGCATCTTAACATATAAAGTAATAGTTCACCGCAAAGCGGAGAACGCAGAGAAAAACAAATATAAAGGGGAAAATCTGCATCATTTTCTCTCTACTCTCTAACAGCCTCTGCGATCTCAGTGTTCTGCGGTGCGCTGAACTGGTACATATTCAGAATATAACAGTTTAGTCTCTCGTGTGTCAAGCAAGAGCACGAAAATATGTCACCCTCCCTTAATCCCTCTAATCCCTCCCGTCAAGGCAATGTCATTGAATTAAGATAATGTGTCGCCCTTTCAGGGCTAAAAATATTATTAAATCCTTATCCCAGGGCTATCGCCTGAGCTATACTCTGTCAGCCCTTCGGGCTTTACCTCAAAGAGAAAAGCTCTCTTCGTTAATTCAATGACATCGCCTAAGGAGGCTCTGACTCCTGATACAGTCGCTCCCTCTATCAGGTATCCCTGATGCCTGTCTGCGTGCACCGCACAGGCAGGGCGGAAAGTGTTTTCCCGGAAGGGGACTTTCACCACTCTGACATTGTGTCTTCTCAGGCGCACTAGCGCGGGGGTTCATCCCCCGCTGTGGCCGACCACGAGGGCCGGCGCTACATTCTTCTCAAAAATGGTAAAATATTTTTCTCAAGAAACAAACTTTCCATCTTTCAGTTTTTCTCAGTGGTCTCTGTGTTTTTCTGTTAAAACCAATTTTCATGCTTCGCGGTGTTCTAAAAGGACATGAGTGTTTAAAGGGATTTGGCAAAATCATACCCAAAGATGGCACACTTTTTTAAATCTTCCTCTGTTGGTGAAAAAATAACCTTAAAGGGAGGCTGGACAACGTTGAGTTTGAGACCTTTTAAACGGTCTTCCATGAGTCGTGTTGCCTCGCCGCTCCATCCGTACGTACCAAAGGTTGCGCACTTCTTTCCCTTGATATTAACGCTAAACATAATGTCAATAATATCCCAGACGGGGCGCAGCGCATCTCCATTTATTGTGGATGAACCAAACAAGACCCCATCTGCCGACTCTATCTCACATCTCATAAATTCAGGCGATACGCTGGCGGCGTCGAACAATTTGACCTCTGTATTCATTATTGATGCCCCTTTGGCAACTGCTTCCGCCATTTTCTTTGTATTTCCATACATGGAGGCATAAAAGACCACTATCAGCCTTTTATTGGGGTCTTTTCTCGGTGTACTCCAATCTTTGTATGCATTAATGTATTTCCATATGTCGGTGCGAAGGATGGGGCCATGGCTTGGGGCAATCAACTGGATATTTAAACCTTTAATCTTTTCGATTGCATCGAGTATCTTCTTCCGGTAAGGACCCATGACGTGCTCATAATAATGTCTGAAATCAGGAGTGAAATCGTCCACACGGTCGTCAAAAAGCCGTTCATCACAGAAATGGGTTGCAAATCCATCACAGGGGAAAAGTATACGATCTTCTTCCAAATACGTAAACATGGTATCCGGCCAGTGCCAGTATGGCGCATGGATGAACTTCAATTGCTTATTGCCCAGACTAATACACTCGCCATCTTCAACGGTCTTTCCTTTAAAATCCATGTGAAGCATATTTTTCAGGAAAAGTGCGGCAGTCTTCGTGGATAGAATTTGAGCATTCGGGTTTTCTTTCAATACATAGCCCAACGCCCCGGAATGGTCCATTTCTGTGTGATTAACAACGATATACTGAATATCCTTGATATTGATTAATGATCGAAGTTTATCAAGAAATTCCCCGGCAAACTTTTCATGCACACAATCGATGAGTGTGGGTTTATCTGCTTGAATAAGGTAAGAATTATAGGTAGTGCCAAACCGGGCTTCAAACACCACATCAAACGCCCTGAGAGTGGCGTTGAGAACCCCGACCCAATGGATATCTTTTTTGACTTCTAAGGTTTGCATGGCTGTAGTTGAACAAAATGTTTGAAATTCCTAACCTGGACAAGCTAGGCCCAAACAGGGACAGAGCTAAAATTTCAGACTTACGATTTTCTCAATCGTTCGACTGAGCGCTCACGACGAAGTCTCAAATCGTAATTTGCAAATCGTAAATTTTTGCTAAAAGTGTCAAGATAGTTTTCGTAAGAGACTATATATCAAGTATAGGGGATTATGCAACTTTCATCTTCTTTTTTACAAAATTCATCAATCCACCGGCCTGAATAATTTCCTGCATTTCCCGGGGAAATGGCTCGAATTTGAATCGCCTCTTTAAGGTAAGATCTACGATTTCTCCGGTTGAGAGGCTGACTTCTATTTCGTCGCCTTCCCGAATCTGTTCGGCTGCTTCGGGACATTCAAAAATAGGCAATCCGATATTAATTGCATTTCTAAAGAATATGCGGGCAAAGGACTTTGCTACGATACACGAAAGCCCGGCAGCCTTGATGGCGATAGGTGCATGCTCACGCGATGAGCCGCACCCGAAATTATCCCCCGCTATAATGGCATCGCCTGCTTTGACCTTTTTCGTGAAATTCGGATCGGCGTTTTCCATGCAGTGGGCCGCCAGCTCTTTCGTATCGATAGTATTCAGATACCGTGCCGGAATAATTTCATCGGTATTGATATTATCACCAAATTTCCAGCATTTACCTTTCATTATAACCTCGCGAACGTTTATGAACCACAAAGACACGAAGAGCACAAAGAAAAAAATTATGAGGTTAAGAAGTTGGGAAGTTGAGAAAATAGGGTTCACGTTTTCCCAACTTCACAACCTCTTAGCTTCACGCTTTGCGTCCTTTATGGTTATTTTAAATTCCTGAATTTAAAATGTATTATCTTCTGCCGGCTGCCAATTGCCTGCTGCCTGCTGCATCTTTTTGTTTGTGTCTCACCACGCCGTGTTTTTTAGAATTTAGTCTGCATTCCATTCTTTGATATGCCTGGTGCATAAACGCCTCTAACCTGGTTTCTTCATTTGTCTGTTCCTGACCATCAAAGGATAACTTCAAGCATGGCATGCCGTGATAATCTCTCTGAAACCTTTCAAGCACACCATTTACCACCGTACCGGGCATACAGTGGAAGGGAATTGCATTAACAATGCCGTCAAATCCTTCCTCAACATATTCAATCGCCTTTCCCATACTGAGCACCGGGTCTCCTTTGTAAGAGTCGTCGATATACGGTTTTCCTTTCCTGATGAGTGCCTTAATAGACGCATCTTTCAGGAAATGCCTTATCCTGCCTTTAAACACCTGCGTTAATCTATAGGCATCGTACCGCTGGACAATGTCAGAGATAAATTCTCCAAAAAAGCCCTTATAATCCTTTTCAAAGAGACAGGATTCCCTGCGGCAATGTGCAATATAATTAATCCACTCAGAGAAGGGAGGAATAAATGCCTCTCCACCCAGTCGTTCGATACTTCTTGCAAGGAAATTGTTTGCAAACTCGTTGCATCTGACATAGGTTTCCCCGATAACGCCAATCAAAGGTCTGGGTTTGCTTCGGTCAACTTTTATATTTGCAAATACGTCTCTGGCTTTTCTGGCAGGTTCAACCAGACTCTGATGTTTTTCAAGCGCTATTTCCGCCTTTTTCACGAAGGTTTCATACACAGCGTCCACTTCGCCTTTATTCAATTCATAAGGTCTCGTCTCCCTTTGCAATTTTTGCAGGAGATCGATGTACATAATGCCGTTCCATGCCAGCTTGCGGAAGTGGGTGCCAAGATTTTTGGTATCTTCGCCATAGTTCTCACCCTGATCCATTGTGTACATAGGCACATTGCTAAATCCGAGACCGTCCAACACCAATCGGTGAAATTTATTGTATTGGCCGAACCGGCACGGGCCGGATGCCGTAGCCATAAAGAAGGCGCTTGCCTCTGGATCAAAATCAGGACTTAAGGCCTTTTTTACAATATCCCCTGTTGTAAGGATTGCAGGATAACATTCCTTCCCCGATGTAAATTTTCGCCCAATATCAATCGATTGTTTATTCGCCATAGGCAATGCCTCTGCCAACACTCCATGAGTTCTCATAGACGCGGCAATCATCCTCCCATGGTCACACATATAAGGGATGTAGATCATGCGTTTCTTTTTCTCTGCTAAGGTGTGTATCGGGGTATCATCTCTTAACTTTTTACCGTTCGAGGTGGGTTTTACATTTTTAAGACTATCAATAAATGCCTCGCATCGGGTTATAGCACCAACATCAGAACTGTGTTCGTCAATTTCTATGGTTAAACAAGGTTTTCCACCCAGTTCTTTGGTAAAAAATTTCGTGATAAATGAGTCAGGACCGCAGCCAAAGTTGGTAATATATAAGGGATAGAGCCTCTTGTCTCTGGCAATTATCCGAGCCGCAGTGAGAAATTTTTGTCCCGTTTTCCAATACATATTTGGATAGTCATGGCTTACCTCTTCAATATCCAGCGTTAAAAAATCCAAAGGAATGGTCAATATCCCTAAATCACGCAATTTCTCAGGCAGACCTAGGTTCATACCCGTATCACATCCATTATAGGAGCGACTGATCAGTACGAATGCCTTTTCATTTTCTCCCAGTTTTCCCAGAATTTCTTGTCCGCGCGCCTCTAAGGTTTTATTAAACGTTTTTAGCGCCTCGCGTGCTGCTCGTATGGCTTGTTCAACAGTCTCCCCGGTCCTTCCCAAATTTTTTGCAATTTGCCGCATGGTCTTATTTACAAACTCCTCTCCATATTCAAAATGGATAACCGGAGAGAGGACGGTAAATCTCTTTTCCTTAAAATCAATGGCCGAATTGACGAGATACGGAATACATTGGACGTAAGGACATGCGTATGAGTGTGTGAGCCTTGGACTGGAATGCGTTAAATTAACGACGCTGGGCAAGAACAGATAGTCAATATCCCTATCCAGCATATCTACTACATGACCGTGTGCTACCTTGATGGGGAAGCAGGTTTCTGCGGTGATCACTTCTACCCCATTATAAATAATATCTTTATTGGTATCGCTTGATGTTATAACCTCAAAACCCAACTCGATGAAAAACGCCTTCCACATAGGATAAAGGTCATAGAAGGTAGATACCTGTGGTATCCCGATTTTTTTCCCTATGGGCTGATCGGGTTTATTTTTCTTATAAGTATTAAAAAGCGCATCTTTTCTTTCACGGAAAAGCCGTGGCAAATGTTTTCCTTTTTTCAAAGACCGCTCATCATCGAATTTGCCACACCGACTTCCATAATACAGCGGGTTTTCGCCTTCGATATTGACCTGCCTGATCTCGCAAATATTCGAACAATCCTTACAAACAAAGGAAGTAAGTTCATATCGCTTGTGTCGCAGGTCAAACCCTTTAAACCTGGATTTCTCCCAGGTCCTTTCTTCCATCGCAATAATGGCAGAACCTATGGCGCCCATAATATCATGCTGAGGAGGAACGATGACTTTTTTCCCAGTTACCTTTTCGAATGCCGCCTTCACACCGCGATTGGCAGCCACACCTCCCTGGAAGAAGATAGTATCTCCAATCTTTCTATCCTCGACGACCCTGTTGATAAAATTCAACACCACAGAATAGCTCAGGCCCGCTAACAGGTCATCTTTAGATGTTCCGCGCTGCTGGTGATGGTTGAGGTCGGATTCCATAAAGACAGTGCACCTCTCACCCAAATGAGAAGGACAGCACGATGAAAGCGCCCGTTTGCTGAACTCACCCTTGATACTTACGCTGAGCTTTTCGGCCTGCTCTTCCAGAAACGAACCCGTACCGGCAGCACAGACCTTGTTCATGGCAAAATCCACAATGGCTCCGTTTTCTAACCGTATAAACTTGGAGTCTTGTCCACCGATTTCAAAAATGGTATCCACATTTTTATCCACATTCGCAGCAGCGGTGGCATGGGCAGTAATCTCATTTTTTGCAATATCGGCGCCGATAAAGTCGCCCGTTAAGTAACGACCCGAACCTGTAGTTCCGGCGCCGCAGACAATTACCTTATCTCCCACCTCTAAACCCACCTCATAAAGACCTTGTTTCACAGCTTCAAGCGGTCTGCCTGCGGTCATGAGGTAACGCCTTGACAGGACATTTTTATATTTATCAATAACGACAATATTTGTACTGATCGAACCCACGTCAACACCAACATACGCCTCGATCTTTTCATTACCAACGATGGAATGGGTGTTCTCTACGATTTTGTAATTATCCGAGTGAAGAGGTTCCAGGTTCGATGGTTTTGCACTGCGGTTTCTCAGGTATTCTTCGATTTCTTTGAATCCCAGGAAGGGCGAATGAATGCCCTTATCCATAATTGTGAATACTGAACCGATAGCCCCCATTACATTATAATATTTTGGAATGATCAGTTCGCCCGGTTTGAGTTCCAAAGTATCTTCAAATGCCTTAATCATACCTACATTCGCTGCAACCCCACCCTGGAAGACGATAGGTTTCAAAAATTCCTTTCCCTTCCCGATGTTGCTCTTGAAATTCCTGGCCATAGCATAACATAGACCCGCTACAATATCATACACAGGCGTACCTTCCTGCTGCAGGTGGATCATATCCGTCTTGGCAAATACACTGCAGCGACCGGCAATGCGCGGTGGGTTTTTGGATTTTAACGCAAGCTCTCCAAATTCTTTTTCTATGGCAACACCAAGTCTCGTAGCTTGTTGATCTAAAAACGAACCCGTACCTGCGGCGCACATGGTGTTCATTGAGAAATCTGAAACCTTTGTCTGTTGTGTGGAAGCATCGCGCTCAATAAGCATAAGCTTTGAGTCCTCACCACCGATTTCAATAATGGTGTGAACCTCAGGATATAAGGTCGTCGTGGCCGTACTATGAGCTACAACCTCATTGATAAAGGCAATGTTCATTAATTCAGACACGAATTTTCCGCCGGTTCCTGTAATAGCTATGCCGTCGATATCGTCAATATGGGTTCTGTTAAAAATATCTTTCAGTACCAGGAGAAATGTTTCTACCGTTTGACCATGTGAACGGACGTAGTGGTTCTCTAAAATTTCCTTACGTTCGTTGATTAATACCGCCTTTACGCTAACCGAGCCTATATCCAACCCAATATACTTTTTTTGAGACATTGTTTTATCCACTCTCTTCCTCACTTATTACATAACCTGAATAAATATATTTGATAGTTTAAATTATTCGTACGTAGTCCCCCTTAAGAAAGGGGGATTTAGGGGGTTGTGTTTTTCTGGGCAATTTTACAACCCCCTTTATCCCCCTTTGCTAAGGGGGACTTTTACGATTCACACTCTAAAAAACTGCTTAAATAAAATGAAAATTCCCATATAATTAAACATAAATTTACCTCAATTCTTTACCGTCCCACCAGGTGGTGTAATCTTTCCCATAATGGCAGAGGCCGCCGCAACTGCGGGACTGCACAGATAAATCTCGCTTCTTGGATGTCCCATACGACCGACAAAATTACGGTTAGTCGTTGACAACGCCCGTTCACCTTCCGCCAGGACTCCCATATGTCCCCCAAGGCAAGGCCCACATGTCGGTGTGGAAACCACCGCCTCGGCATCAATAAACGTCTCAATCAATCCTTCCTGTAATGCCTGTTTATAAATATCCTGAGTCGCCGGGATAATAATAAGCCGAATGGAAGGGTGTGCCTTTTTCCCTTTAAGGAGTTGTGCTGCTATTCGCAGGTCTGAAATTCTTCCATTAGTACAAGAGCCTATGACCACCTGATCGATCTTAATGCCAGAGACTTCGTCCACTGGTTTTGTATTTTCCGGCAGACTGGGGAGGGCTATTTGGGGCGAAATCTCGTCGGCGTTGAATTCGTAGGTTTTAGCATAATTACACTTGGGGTCGCTATGATACATCACATATTTTTTCGTTACCCTGCCTTTTATATATTCTTCAGTATTTTTATCGGGGGCAATAATGCCGCTCTTAGCGCCGGCCTCGATCGCCATGTTGCACATGGCAAAGCGGTCATCCATTGGCAGTTGGCTGATAGCGCTTCCTGTAAATTCCATCGCCTTGTAAAGGGCGCCGTCTACGCCGATCTTCCCGATCGTATAAAGAATCAAATCCTTTCCTGATGTCCAATTTTTAACCTTGCCGTGAAAAACAAATTTAATCGATTCAGGTACCTTGAGCCATACCTTTCCTGTAGCAAAACATGCAGCAAGGTCGGTACTTCCAACACCTGTTGAAAATGCCCCAAGCGCACCATAGGTACAGGTATGAGAATCGGCGCCGATTACAAGATCCCCAGGTGCCACAATCCCTTTTTCCGGAAGCAAGGCGTGTTCAATCCCCATCCGACCGATCTCAAAGTAATGCTTCAACCGGTGTTTTTCAGCAAAGATTCTTAGGGATTTTGACTGTTGGGCAGATTTAATGTCTTTGTTGGGGGTAAAATGATCGGGGACAAGGACTATCTTCTCGGGATCAAAAACATTCTTGATTCCTGCCTTTTCGAATTCTTCGATAGCAATAGGGGCGGTAATGTCATTGCCCAGGCAGATATCCACATTTGCGTAAACGAATTGCCCCGGAGACACCTCTTTGAGCCCGGAATGTGCAGCAATGATCTTCTCTGTTATTGTCATTCCCATAGGTTGTTCTTAACATAGCAGTATGTTTCGCTTCTCTCGCAAAACGTAAGCAACTGCGGATAATTGTTATTCAAACGAATAGAAAATTAATTTTCTGAAAATCGTGTTCGATTCCACGACTTTAAGAATAAAGGGTCTTGTAAATATTTCTCATGGCACTTGGTACACAAATCAAAACGGAAGGTCTTATATTCTCCGTTTTCCAACATCTCAGCAGGATCAGCCGCATCATCCCTCTCGTTCTCTTCTTCCATGTCCTCGATTTCTTCGTCCATATCGTCGTCCATCTCCATAGCGTCACATGCGGTATAGACCTCAATCTTCACCACATACCGAGTATCTTCGTCTGCCAGCAATGGTTTTCCGCACATATCGCAGGTATAGTGCACCATTCAAGTTCCTCCAAGTAAATTACCATTTTTAAAACACACTCTTTGCTAAACCATTGCCCTGAGTCTCTTGATCCGTTCTTCGATGGGTGGGTGAGTGCTAAAAATCGTAGCAAACGAACGACCGCTTAATGGATTTACAATAAACAGATGTGCAGTCGTCTGGCCTGCGTCCATTGGTCTAATCATCACTGCCTGTTGTAACTTTTCAAGGGCATTGGCCAGCCCCAGTGGATTTCCAGTCAGGAGTGATCCTCCCTTATCAGCAGCATACTCCCGTGAACGGGAGATAGCCATCTGAATTAAAAGAGCAGCAATAGGGGCTAAAATAGCTAAAAATAAAATTGCAAAACCTCCTCCTCTATTATCTTCTCCATCACCCCTTCCACCATAACCACCAAAGATTGCCCCCCATCGGGCCATATTAGCCAGCATCATGATAGCGCCTGCAATGGTTGCCACAACCGTTGAGATAAGGATATCCCTGTTCCGGACATGGGCTAATTCGTGCCCCAAAACACCTTTGAGCTCTTCACGTGAAAGGGAATTAAGCATTCCCTCGGTAACTGCAACAGCGGCATGACTGGGATTTCTCCCCGTTGCAAAGGCATTCATGGCATTTGTTGGAATGATATACGTCCTGGGCAAGGGGATTCCGGCGCGTGTCACTAATTCCTTGACAATCCCATAATACGTCGGTGACTCCTGATCAGATACTTCCCTTGCACCGTACATCTTAAGTACAATCTTATCGCTAAACCAGTAACTGAAGAAATTCATACCCATCGCAATAGCAAATGCATATATCGCACCCTGCCTGCCACCAAACATACTGCCAACCCAAACAAGGAGCAGAGTTAATGCAATTAATAATACGGTTGTCTTAAAATAATTCATACTTTACTTCTCCTCATATTTATAGGTGTTTACAGAAATTTTGAGGAAGGATTCAACAAGAATAATAAAATTTATTATTTCTAAATGATTCCGTACTTCCAAAAAATTATTATAAGTACAGCTTACTTTTTGTCAAGGAATTTAATCTGTGGTGGTTTGTGGATTTTTAGGAGGATGCTTGTTCAAGTTTCCGGTAAATAGCCGTTCTCACCGCATCATACTGTGGCGGGACTTCTACAGGAAGATTTGCAAAGCGTGGGGTTACTTCTTCCAGCTTATTTTCATGATAGTTTATCTTAAATTCAGGGAATTTTAAACCATGCGCAGTAGAAATGACAACAACCCTTTCATGAGGCTTTATCTCTTTCTTATCCAGCAATTTTATTAGCCCAGCAAGGGCTACTCCTGTGTGAGGACAACTGAATAGCCCCGTCCTGTCAGCCTGTGCAGAGGCATTAGCCAGTTCATCCTCCGTTGCCTGCTCTACGATACCATTGAACTCTTTCAAGACCTTGATTGCCTTTTTATAGCTAACGGGATCGCCTATCTGAATGGCGTTAGCGAGGGTCTTCTGCGCCTTCACAGGTTTAAATTCTTTAAAGCCATTCAAATAACTAAGATAAAGAGGATTTGCCTTTGCAGCCTGTGCACAAACGATACGAGGCTGTTTATTTATCAAGCCTAATTCCTTCATCATAAGAAAACCTTTTCCCAATGCAGCTGTATTACCCAAATTCCCTCCCGGAACAATCACGACGTCCGGCACCTCCCAGTCGAACTGCTGGACTATCTCCATGCTTATCGTCTTTTGCCCCTCAATGCGGAGGGAATTCATGGAGTTGGCCAGGTAGATGTTGTTTTTACTGCATATCTCTCTTACCAGCTTCATGCATCCATCGAAATCCGTATCGAGTGACAAGGTGAGGGCGCCGTTTGCGATGGGCTGGATGAGTTGCGCATGAGACACCTTGTTCTTTGGCAGAAACACAATTGCCAGAATACCCGCAGCAGCACAATACGACGCTAAGGCAGCTGAGGTATCTCCGGTAGAAGCGCAGGCAACCGCGGAAATATTCTTGCCTTCGGCAATCATCTGCTTGACCATAGAGACCAGCACAGTCATCCCCAGGTCTTTAAAAGAGCCTGTATGGGCATTTCCACACTGTTTGATCCATAAGTCTTCAAGACCAAGCTCCTTCCCAAGTCGTTCTGCCCAAAAGAGATTGCTGCCGCCTTCGTATAAAGAAACCACATTCTTATTGTCGACTGTGGGACAAACCCACTCCTTCTTGCCCCAGACAGAACTTCCGTAAGGCCACCTGGAACGCCTGTAACGCTCGTCAAAGAGCTTCTTCCAATGTTCGGGAGAATGCCTGCGAAGTTTATCTATATCATGTTTGACCTCCAGCAGGTCGCCGCACTTTTTACACTGGTAGACGACCTCGTTCAGTTCATACTTCTCGTCGCAGCCTGATATACACTGAAACCATGACCGATATGGCATTACCTATTTCTCCTCCCCAAAAACCCCGTGAACTTTTAAGCAACTTTTACCATTCAATCCTGATTGCCGAAAGCTGACTGCTGAAAAATTGCGTTTTTATTATAGGCAGGAAGACTTATAATTACAAGTAAAATGTGCCTGCTATGGACATTGAAAGTATTTTAATTTTGACAAAAATCATACTATTTTGATAGGATGCTGAGCATTATGTATTTACAAAATATTTTATCGAAAATTTGCTCATATCTTCCTAAGGTAGACGGACAATCAATCAAGCAGGAGTTCAAACATGCCTTTAGTATTGGAACGTCTCATGAAAATACAACATTGAGCGAAAAAGAACTCGCCGTTATTTTGAAGCTGGTGGCTGTAATCCAAAAGAGGAAACTTACACTTCCTGCCACGATGTTTCTTGAATGTGCGCAACCGCTCAATTATATTGGAAGCCAGATGATGGTATTTTCCAGACCCTTCTTAACCTTTTTCTTTACACCCGCAGAGTATGACATATTCCAGGGTATACTTGAAAGGCGGGAAGGTATTAAAAGGATTATCGAGGAAATAGAAAAAGCAACAACTATTCACCGCAAAGACGCAAAGAGCGCAAAGGGGAATCTGAAGTGTTAAAAAATGAGGACACACTTTCAAAGGAAATAGAGGAAATCAAAATATGGACGTTATCATTGCTACAGATTGTGGCAGTACCACGACCAAGGCCATCCTGATTGAAAAAAAGG
>MHZD01000274.1:13041-13157 GCA_001828645.1 Planctomycetes bacterium RIFOXYC2_FULL_41_27
AGGACGTGACCCGCGGTGTCTTAAATGCATTTGCGGAGGTGGAAGAACTCTCCGGCCGAAAAATCCTGGATGGAGAAAAGATTATTACGCCTGCACAGGGGGATGTCGGCGTGGAC
>MHZD01000275.1:0-3492 GCA_001828645.1 Planctomycetes bacterium RIFOXYC2_FULL_41_27
TGCATGGTTCTGGAACAATCTTTATTACTTCTTGCAATTTGGGGTGTGTTTTTTGTCAAAATTATGAGATTAGCCATCTGGGAGAAGGGTTTGAAGTTTCATCGGAACGTTTTGCACAGATGATGATTGAGCTTCAAAACATGGGATGCCACAACATTAATTTTGTGACACCAACTCATGTCGTACCACAAATACTTGAAGCACTTCTTATTGCCGTGAGAGAAGGTTTGAAAATACCTTTGGTCTATAATACTGGAGGCTATGATCTTGTTGAAACTCTTGAACTTTTAGAAGGAGTCTTTGATATTTATATGCCCGATTTCAAGTTCTCCGACAGTGAAGTTGCTGCAAGGCTGTGTAAGGCCAGGGATTATCCACAAGTAGCTATGAAAGCTATTAAGGAAATGCACAGACAGGTAGGCGACCTTGTAGTAGATGATCGTGGCATTGCAGAGAGGGGATTAATCGTTCGCCATCTTATAATGCCAAACGGATTAGCTGGGACACGGAAAGTCATGCAATTTCTCGTCCAGAAGATTTCATCAAATACCTATGTTAATATCATGGATCAATATCGTCCCTGTGGTCTTGCACACAAATATTCTGAGATTAATCGGCGTATCAGCTGTGAGGAATTCGAGAATGCCCTTCAAATAGCCAGAGAAGAAGGCATTCATAGATTAGACTCAGAAACGAGTTATTCCGTTTAAGTCCCCCTTAACAAAGGGGGACTTCGTCGTGAGATCAGTCGAACGATTCAGGGGGTTGTGTTTTTTCTGGGCTATTCCCCATTTTCACGAGGACAAGTTTACAACCCCCTCGCCCCCTTTTCGTTTGACTGAGCGCTCACGACGAAGTCTAAGGGGGATTCTCTATGCTATACATAGTATAACCCGCTTAAATAAAATGAAAATTCCTATACAATCAAGTTAATCCTCCTTAATAAGAATATGACGGATAATTATGATTTTATCGTTATCGGCGGTGGTCCTGCGGGAATGATGGCTGCTGGTCGGGCTGCTGAAAGGGGGAAAAAGGTCATCCTGCTTGAAAAAAACGACCGTTTAGGTAAAAAACTTCTCATGTGTGCCACGGGTCGTTGCAATGTAACCAACACCGCCCCATTACAGGGATTTACGGAGGCATACGGGAAGGGAGGGCCTTTTCTCCGTACGGCATTAGAAACATTCGACAATGAAAAGTTACGATCATTCCTATTATCTCATGGTGTGGAAACGGTTGTTGAGAACAAAGGACGTGTCTTTCCAAAGAGCCAGAAGGCTGATTCTGTTTTGAAAGCGCTTGAAACTTATATGCGAGACGGTCGTGTAGAAATACAGACAAATACGCATGTTTTACGATTAATATCTGAAAACAATCATGTCCATGGGGTAGAAACAAATCACGGTAATATTTTTGGACACAATGTTTTAATTACTACAGGGGGGCTGAGTTACCCGGCTACAGGAAGTACGGGAGATGGTTATAAATTAGCCGCCAGCGTAGGTCACTCAATTTATCCAACATATCCTGCAATTGTTGCTTTTGAGACAGAAGAGACGTGGGTAAAATCCTTACAGGGAACACCCATAAAAAACGTAAATATCTCGACGTATCAACTGAACAAAAAGATTGCAGAACATTTTGGGGAGGCGCTTTTTACTCATTATGGTATTTCTGGCCCGGCCATTTTAGATATGAGCAAACGGCTTGTCGAATGTCTGCCAAATGGTTTCATACAAATCCATATAGACTTTAAACCTAATCATTCAACAGAAGAACTCGATAGTATTCTCTTAAACCGGATTAAACGACAGGGTGGTAAGGCTATTAAATCATGCCTTACGTTTTTCATTCCGGAGAAATTAGCCCCTATTCTATTGGGTCTTTGTAACATCGAACCGCATAAAAAGGCATCTCAAATAACAACACAGGAAAGAAGAAAGATACTAAAACAACTCAAGGGATTGCATCTTACACTGCTTCGTCATCGTCCTATTGAGGAGGCTATTGTTACGGCAGGTGGAGTGAGTTTGGATGAAGTCGATGTGAAGACAATGGAATCGAAACTTATGAAAGGGTTATATTTTGCGGGAGAAGTGCTTGATATTGATGGCCCAACAGGGGGGTTTAATCTCCATGCGGCGTTCTCTACGGGATACCTTGCCGGAAATTCTGTTGATTAAAATGACAATTGCCTTTTCCTTGAATATATGATATTTTCTGGTGCTTTTGAAACAAATACGTCTTATAGACGTCCTGACAACCAATTACGCAGAAGGAGTAGGTCTGGAATATGGATAACATATGATCGGACAAAAACATGGGTGTTCAAGGTGATACACTACCATGGTTCAAAGAAGGGTTAAAATTTGAATGTCAGCGATGCGGCAGGTGCTGTCGGGGTGAACCTGGTGCAATATGGGTCAATAAAAAAGAAATAGAAAAAATATCATCGTTTCTGGGTATTACGCAGGACGCATTTGCCAGATACTATTTGAGGAGTTTTAATGGTCGGTTTAGTCTGGTGGAATACGGTAACGGGGATTGTATTATGTACGATAACGGATGCAAGATTTACGATGTCAGACCCTGTCAGTGTAGGGCATTTCCATTCTGGGGATCGAATCTTGAAAACAGGTCAGAGTGGGAGAAATTAAAGAATACATGTCCCGGTGTGGATAAAGGAAAATTGCATACTTTAAAGGATATGCATGACAATTTAAAAATGTATGAAGAACGTTTTGGCTAATATGACAACACGAGAAGTATTACAGGAAAATCTCTATTCTGAATTGTCACTATTATATCAGCGTTTAGAAAAAGAGTTAACACAGTTAAACCCCGGCTGTAACACGTGTGGAACGTGTTGTAATTTCAGTACGTTTGGTCATGTCCTCTATACAAGTAGTATTGAGGTTGACTATATTACGCAGTACGTGGAAGTGCCGGACTTTAATGTTTCTGACAATGTTTGTCCTTTTCTGAAGGACAATCAATGCAGTATCCGGGACTTTCGAACACTTGGCTGCCGTATTTTTTATTGTAATCCTCATTACAAAGAAATTTTGTATGATCTGTACGAAAAATATCATTGCATGATTAAAGAGTTGAGTAAAAAATATAATTATCAGTGGAAATACCTGCCTTTTCTCAGTCAACTTGCCGAATTAAAACCAAAACCTTTGTTAATCAGGAAATAATGCCGTAAAATTTGTCATACCAAAAGAATGGATAAATTAGGCTGCCTTTGACAGCAACTCTATTCTGTTGTCAATGTTAATGTAGAAGAGGATTGGAAAGGGACTGGACTTGGTTTATCTATATGTTATGATATTATAAAAAGCCATTCGTACAAAAAAATGGTTGTATGCCGATGCACTTCCCTATAAAACAATTACCATGAGTATTGGTATCGTATCATATCCAAAGGATGCGCTTTTGAAGGATGATTTGATCAAAAAGGCCGATGAAGCTATGTATCACGCAAAG
>MHZD01000275.1:3545-4017 GCA_001828645.1 Planctomycetes bacterium RIFOXYC2_FULL_41_27
GGATAGATCAATGTTGATAAAGAATAAAATCTTTGCAGACCTCAAGTGGATAGTATTATTGGTATTTTGCATAACAATAGGTTGCGGGAACAAGGCAGATTATCATAACAAAGAGGGGCTACATCTCTATAATAAAAGAAAGTATGACGAGGCGATTGCAGAATTTAAAAAGGCATCGGAACTGAACCAAAAACATTATGATGCCCATTTTAATTTAGGTGTTGCTTATTATGCGAAGAACATGCCCGACGAATCAATAGCGGAACTGAAAAAGGCAATCGAAGTGAACCCCAACGAACCGAAGGCATATTATAATATTGCCTTTGCATATGTTGCCAAGGAGAAGGTTGCTGATGCAATTTCTGAATATAAAAAAGCGATAGAATTGTATGCTGCGAAAAAAGATAAAAAAGAAGCTGAAGGATATCTTTATCTGGCAGTTGCCTACAGTCTGATCGAAAAACAAGAAGAA
>MHZD01000276.1 GCA_001828645.1 Planctomycetes bacterium RIFOXYC2_FULL_41_27
TAACCCCTCCCACCAGGGGCGGGGAATATTCACTGTCCCCTTGTATTCCTCCCCCTTGATGGGGGAGGTTTAGGTGGGGGTGGACTGTTACCATTTTACTTCCTGCATAGTTATTGGTAATTACTTCTAAAAACCTTTCAAATTCGTCATAATAAATCATATCTCCTGAGAATAAGATAAAATCAGGATTCTTCTCCCGTATAACCCTGGCTATCGCATGGTGTTTTATCTGAGGTTTTTCCCTCGTCTTAATATCCCTGCGGGTGTCTCCGTAAGCAATAAAATGTAGATCCCTGGCGTAAAGTGTCTGAGAAGAAAGAAAAAGAATAACTATGACATTGATTATAAGCAGAAATATTTTGGTCTGTTTACGCATGTTTGTTAAATAACTTGATTGTATAGGAATTCTCATTTTATTTATGCGGGTTTTGAGGCGGTGTTGGTAGGACAAGCGTCTCGCTTGTCCTGTATCCGTTTGTTGCTTTTGATTTGGTCAACCGAGACGGTTGACCTACCAATTTCTTTTAACTTGAATCCGAATGTTTATATATTCAAAAACACTATTTAGATTACACCTGACATAATTCAATAAAATCCCAGGGTTCAGGTTGCAAACCTGAACCCACAAAAAGGGCAACCTTAGCCACAGAGCGCACAGAGATCACAGAAAATAATTCTCTGAGACCTCGGTGAACTCTGTGGCTACTTTGAAATGCCTTAATACCATTTTAGACAATAACCTTTTTTGTCGTTTCCCAGATACCGTGCTGATTGCAGCGAGCCAGGATTCGTAAGGTAGCAGACTCCTTGACGGCTACAGGAATAGTTACCTTTGCCTGGGGACACAGGGGTGAAAATTCTATCCGAGAAACCTGTTCGATCCCTGCATACACCTCAATCCACTGTATATAATGATTTGAAGTCATCGGATGCAGGGTTTCACCAATCTGAATGTCCAGGTTAAATGGTTCACCGTTCTTTATGTTTATGGGCCACTGGACCACCGGGGCGTGACCTTTCTCCTTTGGGGTTTTATTGAGGGGGTCTTTTACACGGTTAACGTTCTGAAACCAATCCTCCTCGTCGGCGCTGACACTTTTTACAGCACCCATAGCAGTGGCTAATCCCACGGTAACAGTCGAAACCCCAAGGGTTTTCAAAAATCTCCTTCTATCAAAACCTTGCATAACACATTCCTCCCACTAAAAAATAAGAACTTTAGGTTACATCAAAATTACAGTGCATAAAAAGTAAAGTTACATACTACAAATATATACAACGGTGTCAAGCCTAATTATATGTTCATGTTCAGGAATTTCAAGCTATTGTTCCTCCCCCTTGACTTCGTCGTGAGCTCAGTCGAACGATGGGGGAGGCTAGGTGGGTAATGTAGGGGCAGGTTTGAAACCTGCCCCTACGCTCCCATTATCCCTCCCATCAAGGGCAATGCCATTGAATTAAGATATTGTGTCGCCCTTTTAGGGCTAAAATATTATTAAATCCTTGTCCCAGGGCTGTCGCCCTGGGCTATACTCTGTCAGCCCTTCGGGCTTTACCTCAAAGAGAAAAGCTCTCTCCCTTAATTCAATGACATTGCCCATCAAGAGAGGCATTATCTTTAATTCGTGTAGTCGTCGAAGGCGGCCTAATTTAACGGTAAGGAATTTCAAAGTTGCAGTTGTAGTGCGAACTTTAGTTCGCATAGCAGGATGTAAGCGAACTGAAGTTCGCGCTACATTGAAAAAGCGGACGAAGGCCTAATTATAAACGCCTCAAAAAATTTATCAGATAAGGCTTGACAGGGGAAGGATAAAAAATATAATGGTGAACATGTGTTCACCTATAAATAAAAACCTATGACCAAACCATTAACGAAAAAACAGCTGAAATTTTTGTCTTTTCTGAAGGAACGCCTTCAGGAAAGGGGCTACCCCCCTACCGTACGGGAAATTATGGATGGGATCGGGCTTTCCAGTACCAGCATTGTTAAAAAATACCTCGATGTCCTGGAGCGCAAAGGATACATCAGGAGGCAATTCAATAGCCCTCGTGCGATTGAGATTATCGAGGCGTCTGACAGAAGCCAGGAATCGCGGTCAGTTCCGATTGTTGGAAGGGTTCGGGCAGGTACACCTCATCCAGCCATAGAAGATGTCGAAGGATACCTTTCCGTGGATAAAACGATATGCCGCAGCAACAACACCTTCTTTTTGCGGGTGGTGGGAGACAGCATGATTGAGGCGCACATACAGGAGGGAGACCTTGTCCTCGTTAAACCACAGCCTGTAGCAAATAACGGAGAGATCGTGGTTGCCCTCATAAATGACGAGGCGACCGTAAAGCGATTTTATAAAAAGGGGCATACGATACATCTGAAACCAGAACATCCAACAATGAAACCGATCATTATTAAAGAGGGGGAGGGCGATGTTCATATCATTGGCAAGGTTACAACTGTGATAAGGCAATTGGATAAATAATAATTGGTAATATAGTTCACCGCAAAGGGCGCGGAGAACGCTGAGAAATAATAAAATAAAGGGAAAAATCCCCATTGGTTTTCTGTTTCTTCTCTAACAGCCTCTGTGATCGTTCGACTGAGCTCACGACGAAGTCTCGGCGTTCTCTGCGGTGAGATGAACTGTTACTATAATTGTTTTGGTGAGATTATGATTACGGAAATCAACGAAACGATCAAGGTGGGAGCTATCTTTGGCGACAATAAAAAGAAACTTAAACCTGTCTGGTTTATATGGAGTAGCCGGAAGTACCTCGTTCAGGAAATTACCTATGTTTGGACAGAAAGGCTGGGAAAGTCCGTCATACACCATTTTACGGTCACGGACGGCGCCAACCTTTTTTCCATCTCTTATAACACCGATACCCTTGTATGGGTACTCCATTCCATAGAAACGGCAGGGTAGCGTTCCAGCCTGGATAAGCCAGAACCAGGCAGGAAATGAATTAAAGTAGTTTTCAAGTTAGTCCCCATTAACAAAGGGGGATTGAGGGGGTTGTGTTTTTTCCTGCATTATTTTACAACCTCCTTACCCCCTTTTCGTTCGACTGAGCGCTCACGACGAAGTCTAAGGGGGATTTTACGCTTCACACCACCCTGAAAACCGCTTAAATAAAATGAAAATTCCTAAACGATAGATTTACGATTTTGGGTTTACGATGAATAAGACTATTATGCACATCGACATGAATGCCTTCTTTGCATCTGTGGAACAACAGGTGAATCCCGCACTCAAAGGAAAACCCATTGCGGTAATCGGCTCTAATGAAAGGACGGTGGTTACCACGGCTTCTTATGAAGCGCGGGCATATGGGGTCAAGACAGGCATGACCAAATACGAGGCCAGGCGGTTGTGCCCCCATATTATCCTCGTGGCAGGCGACACAGGCCGTTATACGGACACCTGCCGCCGGCTTGTCGAGATATACCGGCAATACACCCCCATCGTAGAGGTTTACTCCGTAGATGAGGCGTTTCTGGATGTTACGGGTTCGATTCCGCTCTTTGGCAATGTTGGGGTTATTGCCAAAAATATTAAGAAAGAAATTCACAAGACGCTTGGAAGACTGACCTGCTCTATCGGTATTGCACCCAACAAACTCCTGGCAAAACTGGGCAGCGATATGAAGAAACCCGACGGACTTGTCATTATACAACAAGAGGATATCGACGAGGTATTGGAGCGCTTACCCGTGGGAGAACTCTGGGGTATCGGCCCGCATCTTGAAATGCATCTGGGCACAATGGGAATCAAAACTTGCGGCGAGTTGGGACGGGCATCCATACACGTATTAAAGAACCGATTCGGCGTGATTGGTGAACGGCTGAAGCTCATGGCTCAGGGAATAGATAACAGTCCTGTCGTACCCCTGGAGCATGAAGCCGATGCCAAATCAGTTGGACACAGCATGACCCTTGACAGGGACGTGAGCGATATAGAAACACTGGAACGACATATCCTCCAGTTGTCTGAGATGGTAGGCAGGCGACTGCGTAGCGGAGAATATGCGGGCAGGACGGTAGCCCTTACCCTGCGCTACCCTGATTTCACCACCTTTACAAGACGCAGTACCGTGGAAACGTGTATGAATAGCAGCATAGATATTTATCTTGCTGCAAGAGAGATACTCAATACGATACGACTCCAGCAGCCCATACGACTGATAGGGGTCAGTGTTTGCAACCTCACGAAGAACACTGTTCAAATACCGCTCTTCAGCGCAGACAGGGTTAAACAGGCGGCTACGCACACCATGGATGCGATAAATGATCGCTACGGGGATTTCTGTATTACGTGGGGCACATTAATCGAACGCTACCATCATAAGGGTGTCATTTCCCCGGCCTGGCGACCTGACGGAGTCAAATGCGTCAACCTTTCTGCACAGAAAGGTTAAAACGCCAGGAAAATAGTTCACCGGAGGAAAAAGATTTGACAAGATAACAGGATAGACATGATATAAATTAATTTTAGACAGGATTAACAGGATAAAACAGGATTGCTTTTTAACTTATTTTTAATCCTGTAAATCCTGTTCATCCTGTCTAAGATAGCTGAACTATTACCTTTTTTCTCCCTCTTATCTCTGTCCATTATTTACTGGTGTAGTTGTCATGATGACATCCTCTGATCACATTGAAGATGGAGGATTTTCGTTATCATATTCTCAAGTAGTAAAGTAATGTTGGCATTGTAATCAAGATATTCAAGTGACGTCTTGATGGTATTCAAAATACGGAATAACACATCTTCAGACAGCAACCGGCTTCTTGCTGCTAATGCATCTCTCCAATCGGTATGGTAAATAGGCAATTTGTCGTTTCCTATTTTACAAGCAAGCAAGTCCCGGTAATACATAAGAAACGAGAATAGGAGTTCCTTTACATGCGACCGTTTTTCTTCCAAAATATCTAAATCCTGGATATGCCATTCATTGAACAATTCTTTTGAAAAAGTCAAATTGTCATTAATTTCTAACTTCAAAAGCCGGTCAACAAGCCAGTTTTTCTTTTCAAGGGCATGCGTACCAGAAAGCAGGGTTGCCCTTTCTATGCTGCCATTGGAAATGAATGCCAGCCGTTCTGCTTGTTTATTATCCAATTTAAACTGGTTTACGAGGATATTTTTTACGACGGCTACTGATAAAGGGGAAAACCTTACGATTTGACACCTTGACCGGACTGTTTCTCTAACAGATTCAAGAGATGTTACGATGAGTATAATAATAGCATACGAAGGAGGCTCTTCCAGGGTTTTTAACAAACAGTTAGAAGCTTCTTCGTTCATCTTATCCGCAGACTGGATAATTACCATTTTATACTTGGATTCCAAAGGTTTGACCTTCAGAATGTCCTGAAAGTATTTTAATTGTTCTATTTTAA
Source organism: Planctomycetes bacterium RIFOXYC2_FULL_41_27 (assembly GCA_001828645.1). Taxonomy (GTDB): domain Bacteria; phylum Planctomycetota; class Brocadiia; order Brocadiales; family Brocadiaceae; genus Wunengus; species Wunengus californicus. The sequence continues at coordinate 5,402 of MHZD01000276.1, forward strand.
TCACCCGGCTGTTTTTTTCAGGCAGTATAAAAAATAAATCTGAGAAATTATCACTGGCGATTCTTTGGCAATTATTGCAGGTATCACACGCATCCAGACCTGGATGTTTACAAAAAATTGCCTTTGCAAGTTCTCTGGAAAATGAGGTTTTACCCACACCTTCCTGACCTGCAAAAATATAAGCGTGTGCCAGGTGGTTATTTCTAATAGCATTCTGAAATAATTCCACAACACGCTCTTGGCAGGCAACGCTTTTAAAAGACATGAAAAATTATGGTTTGAATTAACGGTAAAACTAATACTTTATAAATATAATGAACAAGCACTGCAAGGAATGGTAATTTAAAGATAATTGAAAATTTCTCTTATTCTTCCTCCTCCTCTTCCTCTTCTTCTTCCTCTTCTTCCTCTTCTTCTTCCTCCTCCTCCTCCTCTTCTTCCTCCTCGGTTTCGAGTATTGCCACAATATCACCAATCTTCACTACGTCACCCTCTTGTGCAAGTATTTCTACCAATCTCCCCGATACGGGGGCAGTGACGTTAAAAGTTGTTTTTTCTGTGAGCATTTCAACAAGATCTTCGCCTTCCTCAACTTCCTCGTCTTCTTCAACATACCAAAAAGAAACTGTCGCTTCGGCTCCGTTATTTTCACCCACTTCTGGTAATTCTACTTCGACTCTCATATAGGTTCTCCTTTATCGATGCAGTATATCTATAAAAAGTTTATGCTTAACAAAAGGTGCCCTTGTATTTTTAAGGGAGGGTATTATACTTAACGGTAATTTGCTTGTCAAGAGTCAAGGTGATAATATAAAATTATTTAAAAAGGTCATCTTTATTAATAATTTATAACTTCTTAACCCTTTTAACAATATAGATATAAAATAACTTGACTTAATTAAAAATATAGTTTAGAATTCCCACTTATAAGCTAAATTTTACGTTTCATAATTTTAATAAATTTTGCAATTTCCTGAAATTATTTAGCATAATGCTTTTTTATGTTAACTAAATATTATAGTAAGGCCGGGAAGGTTTGATCTAAGAAAATGTCGTTTACTTTATTAGAGTTTTAATACCAACTGGAGAAATGGGGAAAACAGCATATTAGATTTTTTATAAAACACATTTTATTGTTATGAAGAATTATTTTTCGATTTTCAGTGTGCTGTTTTGGTTTGGTGATTATCACTTAAAGATGATCATTATGTATCTAAAAGAAATATTTTTTAATAATTGCAATTTGGTTAAATTAGAAAGCAGAGTACATAAATGGTGGTGTAGCTTTGTGTTTAAAATGTCTTATATGGCTATATTGCCCATGATAAATACTATATTTCACTATGATACTCACTTTTTAAGAAGTATTTCTAAAAGATAGTACCTTTCATTTCTTTTCAGTTTAAATTGACATTTCTCTTAGGCCGTACCTCCCCAAAAAGTTTCATCTAGCTTTACTTTTCCCGATCTTAGTTTCTCATTATCTTTTACACGAGGAAGATCGTTTTTATTTATTTCTGGAGGGCGAGTCGATAGATCGGCTCACAAAATAACATGCAAATATCCCAAATACTGATGTACCTCCCTCTCCCCGCTTGTATTGCCCTTGGATACTTCATTTGTATCCTCGTTTACAGGAAAAGGCAATCGGCCAACGAAAAGAAGCTAAAGCAACTCATTGAAGAATCAACGAGAGGGGCTGAAAAAGTTAAGAAAGAAGCCGAGCTTGCAGCAAAGGCCGAACTTTACCAGCGGAGGGAGGCTTTTGAGAAAGAAACGCTAGAAACCAGGATGGAATTAAAGCAGCAAGAAAGAAGGCTGGGTAAAAGAGAAGACAACATGGAACGCAAGATGGAATTACTCACAAAGAAGGAAAGGTACATTGACACGCTTTCTGCTAATTTTGCCTTAAAAGAGAAAAAAATAGATGAAAAAAGACTAGAACTTGAGAAAGTCATAGAAGAAGAAAATAACGCACTCCGGAAAATCTCGAATTTATCCAGGGAAGAAGCTGAAAAACTTCTGTTGAGCCGGTTGGAAAAGGAACTCGATATCAAATGCGCCGAACTGATTTCGAAAAAAATAACAGAGGCAAAAGAAAATGCGGAACAAAATGCCGCATCGTTAATTAGTACGGCAATCCAACGATGCGCCGCAACTCATACGGCTGAAAATATTGTAAGCGCAATTGAGCTTCCCAATAACGAAATGAAAGGA
>MHZD01000277.1 GCA_001828645.1 Planctomycetes bacterium RIFOXYC2_FULL_41_27
TACAACCGTTTGCAGGTATTAGGATATGAGTTCCTTTTCTTTAACAAGCTCAAGATATGATAGGTGCTGTTGAAACTGCTCTGAAAAAGGAAAAGCTCGGACACCCATCGAATACAAGGAACACCACCCATCTGGTTTGGGTTAACAATAATGCGGATAAACTTCATTTATTCACCTCCGCTAATAATTATAGCAAAATACCTCATCGATTCTCTATTTTTATCCATACTTATAATACACCCCATATCCTCCCCTTGGATAGCTAAAATCCACTGCGCCTTTGGGGCAGGCAAACTTGCAGCTTCCGCACTCAAGGCATCCTTCATAATTATGCACGATTTCTCCTTTTTCAAGAGTAAACCGCTTTGACGGACAGAATCTGAGGCATGGTTTATCTATGCACTGCCTGCAAATACTGGTCTCTACTTTTATATGCTTTTCTTTATCAACCTCAAAGCTTATGAGGCCAAGCTGATCTTCAATGCTTATATTCATGATACAACACAATCATAAGCAAAATAATAGGAAATAAATTAAGATTTTAGATTTACGATTTCAGATTTACAATTTTTCAATCATTCGATTGAGCGCTCACGACAAAGTCTAAAATCGTAAATTTTGTAAAATTATGTGTTGCAATACTATAAAGCCCTTAAACCTCTTATTAAATCCAGGACCATCCGAACTCTTTTACCACGGGTTTCTTCTAATAGTTCATTAAACAGTCTTCTCTTTGGCCCTTTTACCACAGCTAATCTGTGGAATAGTTTGCATACAAGCTCAGGGTATAATGAGTAAAGCCTTGTATTTTGCAGAAACTCCGGTGATCTTTTAAAGGTACGCATGTCTGCAAGCACAAAATCGTTTTTCAGCAGGTATTCATAGTGCGAGAGGCTTTTCTTTGAAAAATCATTTTTTCCCATTGCAATTTTTACAGCCTCAGCAGCAGCCATCCCGGAGGCAATAGCCATATCCATGCCTCTCAGCGTAATACCACTATTTACTATCAGCCCTGCGGCATCTCCAACAACAAGAAGGCCGTCGGTGAAAAGCCCTGTGCGAGAGGCTTCGGGTATTACATGGGTTGAATATTCCACTATTTTGCCGCCTGCAATCAGTTTTGCTATTGCAGGATTCGAGTTGAACTCCCTCATGAGCTCGTAGGCTTCGACTTTACTTTCGATAAGCTGATTTATATAAACCACGATTCCTAAGGAAAGGCTGTTTCTGTTAGTATAGACAAATGCCCCTCCCGGGATTTGCCTCGTGCACTGCCCTATAAAAAGCTGGGCAGCGCCTTCTTCGCTGGCAAGATTGAATCTGTCATCAATAACTTTTTCTGGCAGTTCTATGATTTCCTTCATGCCGATGGCAAATTCTTTTGTCTCAAATTCCTTAAGACCTGCCTTCTCTACCATGAGGGAGACAGCGCCATCTGCTGCAATAACGACGTTCGCTTCGAGCTTATCAGTTCCTGCAACTATGCCTGTAATCTTTTTATCTTTCCATAAAAGATCATCAACCCTGATATTGGTTACCAGAGTAGCCCCCGCTTCAACTGCCTTATTCGCAAACCATTGGTCAAACCTTGCCCTGAGTATCGTAAAGCTGTTCGGAGGCTCAAGAAGTTCTTCATCATGGAAATCAAGCGTAACGGAAGATTTATTGGATAGCAAAGTCAGTTTTTCCCGGGTAACCTTTCGCTCCACAGGGGCTTCTTTCCAGAAGTCCGGGATGAGCCTGTTTAAGGCATATGTATACATCCTGCCGCCCATCACGTTTTTCGCCCCTGGATACTTGCCTCGCTCGACCATCAGGACGCTGAAACCCATCTTTGCAAGTGAATAAGCTGCTGAGCAACCGCCGGGGCCTGCACCCACGATTATGACGTCAAACTTTTCAGCCATTTTTAATTTTATTGAATTCTTTAACCACAGATGGACACAGATAAACGCGGATAAATACAAATGTTGAAAATTCTTGATAATTCATTCAATCCGTGTTCGTCGGCGTCCATCTGAGGTTACCAATCTCTTAAAAATCAAACACCTTTAAACTCAGGCTTCTTTTTTCCCAAAAAGGCATTTATGCCTTCCAGACGGTCTTGTGTGGTAAAGCACCGGGCAAAGAAAGCTATTTCTTTCTCAAGCCCCTTTTTTATTTCCTGATTTTCGTTAATCAGCTTTTTTGCCATTTTAACGGCAATCGGACTTTTTTGTGCTATAACTATGGCAATTTCCTCTGCCTTTGCCATCAATTCTTCGTCTTTCTCCACCCTGTTGACAAGCCCGATAGATTCAGCCTCTTTTGCATCTATAATTTCACCGGTAAAAATCATTTCCTTTGCCTTCCCTATGCCAACAAGCCTGCTAAGCCTCTGTGTGCCTCCAAAACCCGGAATAAGGCCGAGATTCACTTCCGGCTGGCCAAATTTTGCGCTTTCGCCTGCTATTCTTATATCGCAGGCAAGAGCTAATTCGCATCCGCCGCCGAGGGCAAAGCCATTTATCGCAGCGATTACGGGTTTACCCATATTCTCAATCTGATTGATTACCTTATGACCCCACCTGCAAAAGGATTCTATTTCTTCAGGTTTTATTGCGTTCATTTCTTTTATATCAGCGCCAGAGCAGAAGTCTTTATTCCCGGTTATGATGATGGCTCTTATCTGCACATCATTTTCAAGGCACGTGAGCGTATCTCCCAGTTCTTGAAGCATTTTCCTGTTCAGGGCGTTTCTGGCTTCCAATCTGTTTATGGTGATAATGCCGATTTCCCTTTTCTTCTCTAACTTTGTATGTTTATTTTCTGTACTCATAAAATCCTTCTCCGCTTTTTCGACCAATTTTTCCACCGGCTACCATTTTTTGCAGTAGTGGACAGGGTCTGTATTTCTCTCCTAATTCAGCATGGAGAATCTCAAGTATTGCCAGGCAGGTATCCAAGCCAATAAAATCCGCCAGTTCAAGTGGCCCCATAGGATGATTTGCGCCCAGCTTCATAATGGTATCTATGCCTTCTCTGGAAGCGACTCCTTCCTGCAGGCAGTAGATTGCATCGTTTATCATGGGCATAAGAACACGGTTTGAGACAAAGCCAGGGAAATCATTCACAACAACGGGTATCTTCCCCATCTTTTCCGCAACGGCAGTTATTATACCGATAGTTTCCCTGGAGGTGCGAAGACACTGAACCACCTCTACCAGCCGCATGATATAAGCCGGGTTCATGAAGTGCATGCCTGCGAACCGTTCGGGTCTTTCTGTAACCAGAGCGAGCCTTGTTATGGAGATTGAGGAAGTGTTTGTGGCAAAGAGAGTTTCTTCATCACATAGAATATCCAGCTCTTTAAAAATATGTTTTTTTATGTCTTCTTTTTCTATCACAGCCTCGATTATAAGGTCTGCATCTTTACAATCTTTCAGGCTTGTAGTGGTTTTTATATTTGAGAGGATTCTATCTTTCTCGTGGTTTTCAAGCTTTCCTTCGCCCACCCTCTTCGCCAATCGTTCTTTTATTTTTGCAAATCCAGTCCTTACATATTCTTCACTTACATCTTTCAAAACCACCTCATAGCCGCTCTGAGCCGCCACCTGAGCTATACCGCCCCCCATAGTCCCTGCGCCGATTATTCCTATTATTTTTATATCCATAAGTGAATGGAATGAAAAGATGAAATTCTAGTCAGATGGAATTACTTTAAACTGAGAATGGAGTGTTGGGCTATTTCCATGAATTTGGAAGGGAAGATGCCAAGCTGGAGTGTGCCAATCACTGAGATGACGATGGCGGCAACAATTAAAGGAGAAATGGTGAGGGGCGTAAATTCTCGGGTGGGTTCCTTCATGTACATAATCACCGTAATCCGCAGGTAGTAATAAACGGAGATGACGCTGTTTATCACGCCAATGACGGCCAGTCCAACATAACCCGATTTTATGGCGGCGCTGAAGATATAAAACTTCCCCACAAAACCCGCCATGGGGGGGACACCTGCCATGGAAAGCATAAAGAGCGTCATCGCTATGGCTAAAAGCGGGCGTTTGTACCCCAATCCAGCATAATCGTTGATCTGTATGAATTCGTCACCCTTCTGGCTTAATACAATAACAATGGCAAATGCCCCTATATTCATAAAGATGTAAGCCAGAATATAGAACAAGGTGCCCGATACACCCATGTTATTAGCAGCTACCAGGGCAATCAGGAGATAGCCTGCATGGGCAATGCTGGAATACGCCAGCATACGTTTGATGTTTGTCTGTGCGATGGCAACGACATTGCCTAACGTCATGGTTAATACGGCGAGTACGAAAATAATCTTTTGCCATTCGTAATGGGTCGACCCAAAGGCGGTCATGAAGATACGCAAAAAGGCAGCAAACGCCGCAGCCTTCGGTCCTACAGACATAAAGGCAGTTATTGACGTGGGCGCCCCCTCGTAAACATCAGGCACCCATGCGTGAAACGGCACAGAGGCAACCTTAAATCCGAGTCCGATGATGATTAATCCCATGCCCATGAGCAACAGGGGATCTAAAGCGCCGCCTTTCCCTTCAATAAAACAGGCAATTTGCTTGAGGTTGATAGAGCCCGTCGTGCCATAGATAATGGCTATCCCGTAAAGCAAAAAACCCGTGGCAAATGCGCCCAGCAGGAAATATTTTAAAGCCGCTTCGTTTGAGATGAGTTTAGAACGTTTGAAACCCGTAAGGATGTAAATACTGATAGACATGACTTCCAGGCCGATGTAAATGTTTAACAGGTCGGCGCCTGATGCCATGAGCATCATGCCTATTGTTGAGAATAAGAGTAATGCATAATATTCCCCATGGTTAATCTCCTCCCGCTTGATATAGCTGTGTGAGATAAGGATGGTGAGTCCTGTGCTGAGGAGAAAGATAAAGTTAAAAAACAGAGAGTAGTTATCGATCGCAAAAGATTCACTAAACGAGAACAGTGTCGTCCCGACAGAGTTCCTGGATAAAATGGCCGCAATGATAATTCCCAACAGGGATATATAGGCCAGGTAATTCTTATCCCCGAGTTTCCTTGAAGATACGAGGTCCGTAACAAGCACGATCATGCCGAAACCTGAAAGGACCAGTATCGGCAGGATACTTAAAATATTAAACGTCATAACCGAGGCATTTGTCATAAAGTAATTACCTTTATCAAATCGATAAAATACTTAGTATAAATCCAAAATCCGGATATCGAAATCCGAAACAAATATCAAAACTTTAATTAACAAAGCCTTTTCTCTCTGATTTCAAACATTAAAACTTGTTTCGATTTTCGGGTTTCGTGCTTCGAATCCCCATTTCCATGAGGACAAGTTTAATTATTGTTACCACTCCGTCTTGCTCTCAGGAACTATATCAATCTTCGGTGTAGCATTTTCCTGTAATTGCTCAGATTTATTGTGTATCTGAGCATTGGATACAATATTTGCCTTGTCCCCCACCTGTTTCAAGAGGTGATTTACCGAGGCGTCCATTTTTCTCAGAAACGAATTGGGATAAATGCCAATCCAGAAGATCATCACTACAATCGGGAGCAGGATAGCCCATTCCCGCTTGTTCATATCTTTTAACGTCTTGTTCTCCTCATGAGTTATCTCGTGGAACATAACCCTTTGAAACATCCAGAGCATGTATACGGCAGCAAGGATAATACCCGATGTTGCAAGCGATGCATACAGAATTCGCGTTTTAAATGTACCAACCAGAATGAGGAACTCCCCAACAAAACCGTTTAAACCGGGCAGTCCAATAGAAGATAACGTAACGATCATAAAGAAGGTGGCAAAAACCGGAATCTGCTTGGTCAGACCTCCAAAGTCGGCAATCATCCGTGTGTGCCTTCTCTCATAAAGCATCCCTACAATAAGGAAGAGCGCCCCTGTGCTAAGACCATGATTGATCATCTGGGTAATACCACCCTCGATACCCTGGATATTAAAGGCAAAGATTCCCAGCATGACAAAACCCAGATGGCTCACGCTGGAATAGGCAACGAGTTTTTTAAGGTCGTCCTGCGCCATAGAAACTAGCGCGCCATAAATTATACCCACAATAGCCATCCAGGAAATTACCGGGATAAAGACATGACTTGCCTCCGGAAACAACGGCAAACAAAATCGCACAAAACCATACGTTCCCATTTTCAAGAGGACGCCAGCCAGAATCACACTCCCCGCCGTAGGAGCTTCCACGTGGGCATCCGGCAGCCATGTATGAAACGGAAACATCGGCACCTTGATGGCAAAGGCAAGGGCAAAGGCAAGGAACAACCAGAATTGAACGGCGAAAGATATATTGAGCCGGTAAAATTCCAACAGATTGAATGTATATTCACCTGTCGCCCTGTAATTTAAGAAATACAGGGCAATGATAGCCAGGAGCATGAATACGCTGCCTGCCATGGTATAAAGAAAGAACTTAACGGCTGCGTAAATCCTCCTTGGGCCGCCCCAGATGCCGATGAGAAGATACATCGGAATCAGCATGAGTTCCCAGAACACATAAAACAAAAATAAGTCTAACGAGACAAAGACACCAATCATGCCCGTTTCAAGCACCAGCATGGAAATCATGTATTCCTTTATGCTCTTGGTGATATGCCATGATGCCAGGATAGAAAGAGGCGTAATAAAAGTTGTCAGGAGTATCAGGAATAAACTGACACCATCTATTCCCACATAATAATTAATTCCGAAAGAAGGTATCCACGGCAGTTTTTCGACAAACTGCATTTCGTATGCACGTGCATCGAAATTGAAATATAAAGGCAAGGAAATAAAAAATACGACTATCGAAACTAGCAGAGACGTAACCCTGATGAGTTCCTGTTTTTTCGAATCAATCGATAGGATCAGGATTACCCCTATAATCGGAAGAAAGGTTATAAGTGAAAGAATAGGCATAGACATCCAATACCCCGAATACTACTTAATTATTTAGCCACGAATAAAAACGAATTTATACATACCGCATAACACATATTTTTTGTTTTGTTAATACAACTTGCGCACAAGTGAATGTAAGATGGGTGCGTTTCGCTTCACCCATCCGACCCTCTGCCTATCTGCCTAGTACGGCAAATACTAGAATACAGATACAGCCAACTACAATATAAAAGGCGTAATTGCGCACATATCCTGTCTGTAAATAACGCAGGATATTACCAAACCATCCAACGAGACGGGCAATACCATTTACCGAACCGTCAATCATCAATACATCCACCCGCTTCCATAGTTGAACTGCCATTATTTTCGCTGGATTTACGAAGAGGGCATCATAAATTTCATCAACATAATATTTATTCAACAGGAGCTTATAAATCAAACCAAACCGTTCTGCGAGTTTCTTTGGCATCTCAGGTTTCTTAATATATATCTGATAGGCAAGGTATATGCCCGCAATTGCAATGGCAGTTGAAACGACCATCATCAGATATGGCAGCCATACGCTGTGGTGAACGCCAGCTTCTGCCCCAGAAATTTCAGTATGAGCATGTTCACCAAAGACTGGCGACAGGAATTTACTAATAGCGCTTGCGCCTGGAATGCCCAAAAATCCGCCAACGAACGAAAGTCCCGCAAGTGCCGTTAAAGGGAGCGTCATATTTTTTGGAGACTCATGGAGATGTTCAGCCGCATGATGATCAACCCTTGATTCCCCGTGAAATGTCATAAAAAGCAAACGAAACATGTAAAAAGCCGTAAAGAAGGCTGCCAGTGCGCCAATTGCCCAATACAAGAAATTCCCCCGAACGAGTGATTCTAACAAAATTTCGTCTTTACTAAAAAATCCTGCAAACGGTGGGATACCGGCAATAGCCACAGTACCAACCAAAAAGGTCTTGTATGTGGTGGGAATATGGTGTCGTAATCCACCCATCTTTCTCATGTCCTGCTCGCCGGAAAGGGCATG
>MHZD01000278.1:0-548 GCA_001828645.1 Planctomycetes bacterium RIFOXYC2_FULL_41_27
TGATGGGAAAAGTTTTTATAATTGAAGTGGTAAATATCATGTTTCATACATTTGGTTTTACCGTCTATGATTACCCGTCCGTGAGGGTTTGTGCCTTGCCACTGTCCGCAATCCCTCTTGAAAAGCCGCAGTTGGTAATCAGGATACCAATCTCCGTGATAAATCCATCGCCCAAGGTAGAAACTGCGTCTTGGGAAAAAGAATCCTGCGGCATTACCAGGATTACAAACGGCCTCCTGGATTTCCTCGATAAGCCCTGGCGACAACCGTTCATCGGCATCGAGAGAAAGAATCCAGTCGCATTTTGCTAAACCGATGGTGTAGTTTTTTTGATCGATATTTCCAGTCCATGCACGTTGATATACCTTATCGGTATATTCCTTGCAAATATCCACGGTTTTATCTGTACTGAATGAATCTACCACGATAATTTCATCTACCCACTTTACACTTTTAAGGCAATCACGGATGCGGGATTCTTCATTCAGGGTGACTATACAGGCTGATATGGAATATTTTTGACTCATATTTTACTCAGGGCACGTTTT
>MHZD01000278.1:585-1232 GCA_001828645.1 Planctomycetes bacterium RIFOXYC2_FULL_41_27
CACGAAAACACTCCTCACCAATGCCCTCTCCCACAAGAGGCGAGGGGACTTTCCTTCCCTTGATGGGTAATGTCCTTAAATTAAGTATTGTGCCGCCCTTTTAGGGCTAAAATATTATTAAATCCTTATCCCAGGGCTGTCGCCCTGGGCTATACTCTGTCAGCCCTTCGGGCTTTGTTTCGAAAAAAACACGCTCCCTTGAGAATGGGGGAATAAGAGGAATCTTCTGGTTGTGCCACGTTGGGAATAGTGTGGTATTTTGGGAAATAAATTAAAAACGTAACAGCTTAGTTTTTTTGAAAACATCGATAGTTGAAAATGCCTCCGTGACAACATGTAGCGGCAATTCATGAATTACCGCTACATTGCATAACAACCATACGGGAAATTTTCAAAAAACTAAACTGATACTAAAAAACTATGATAACGACAATGGAAGTCTATTCTTCAGCTTCCTCTATAGCGCTTTCTTCAGCCGCTTCCTCTTGCGTTTCTATACCGGAAACTTCTTCACTATCCGTTTCGACCTTTGTTTCTTCTGGAACAACGCGTGCAACGGAGACAAGCTTATCTCCCTCTTCTACGGCAAAGAGTTTGACCCCTTGTGTATTTCTTCCGATGGCGCGAATGGTATTTATGGGTGTACG
>MHZD01000279.1:0-3392 GCA_001828645.1 Planctomycetes bacterium RIFOXYC2_FULL_41_27
AACCAGAAGCTGTCGAGGCGAAGGTTTCTGGTCCGATAAGTTTATTTTTTGCATTACTAATGGAACTTACGATGGTACGGGGTTTCCATTGTGCGGTATCCAGTTCAAGCTCGGCCATAATAGATTTCACCCGGTTTAGCTGGTCGATCGTATCGTAGATGCTAAAATCCCGTGAATACCCCAATCTATCGATGTTACTTCTCAGAATTCGGGAACACATCTTGTGGAAGGTGGAAACCCAAAGCCCTTTATGTGATGAAAACTGTTTTACACGGCCAAGCATCTCATCGGCTGCCTTGTTGGTAAAGGTAATGGCCAAAATGTTGTAAGGATTTACACCCTGAGACATCAAATAACCGATGCGGCGGGTAATCACGCGGGTTTTCCCACTACCAGCCCCCGCCACCACCAAAAGAGGTCCCTCGATGTGTGCAATAGCCTCTCGCTGCTTGTCTGTAACATCAATTAATAGTGACATATATCTTGAATATTTTACCACAGAAAGACACGGAATATCACTGAAATAGTCGGAAATTTGGGTAGTTACAGGCTTCCGCCTGGAGAGTTTGAGGCTAAAGGTTACGACTACCAGTGTAATTCCGTGAAAATCCGTGGTGAACTATTTCCTCATTTTTTTGCAATAAGGCTTGCAATAGCCTTTTTATTATTCAAAACAAGTTCTCGGTAATAAATAATTTTAAGGTCTTTGAATAAGTCTAAAAGTTCATTGGGTTTTAGTAAGTAATCCTTATTTTTTGGGCCTTCAAACCCTCGTTCCCGGTTCTCAATAGTGTATGTCTCATAGATAATCATTCCGCCAGGTTTTAGCGCCTCTTTCATTTGAGGAACAAGGCCGCGCTGAAGATAATAAAAACATGCAATCACATCATAAGTATCTTTAGGTAATTTGTAAGTCTCCAAATCAGCAACAAAGGCATGTATCTTTACATTATTCTCTTTTGCCAGATCCAGTGCCTTTTTGACAGCAATTTCAGAAATATCACAGCCATCTACATTAAACCCATTTTTTGCCAGGAATACGGCATTGCGCCCCTCTCCCATTGCAACATCCAGCGCCTTTCCTCGGGGCAGGAGATCAATATGCTCCCTTAAAAATCCGACTGGTTCTTTTCCAAAGATATAAGCCTCCGTTTCGTATTTCCTGTCCCAAAACATCTTGTCCTGTTCACCTGCAAACAACGAGGACAAAACATGGCTTTGTAGAATGCAAGCAATTATTATACACGAAAAATTAATAGAATCAGGAATATATTTTTTACAATTGCGCATGCGATGTCGTTATTATTTTTTATAGTTAAGCTTCTCAATGCCTTAGGAATGGTTTCCATAATTTAATCGTATAGGATTTCATTTTATTTATGCGTATTACAGGGTGGCATAAAATCCCCCTTAAAAAAGGGGGTTAGGGGGTTGTAATTCTCATTCCATAGAAAAAACACAGCCCCCTGTTCCCCCCTTTATTAAGGGGGACTGTCTTGAGAATTTTTCCTGTACAGGGCCTTTGCTCCGATATCTCTTCTATAGTGCGCCCCATTAAACGATACCTTTTGAATTGCCTCATAAACATTCTTTTGCGCTTCCTGTAAATCTTTCCCCACTGTTGTAACGCCCAAAACACGCCCCCCGTTGGTTACAACCTTCCCATCTTTAAGAGAAGTCCCCGCATGAAAAACCTGGACATTGTCTAAACCCTTCAGCGCTTCAAGCCCTGAAATTGGCAATCCCTTTTCATAGTCATCGGGATAACCATTAGAGGCCATGACAACACAAATAGAGGCACAATCATGCCACTCAATTTCCACATCCTCTAAATTGGTTTTTGCAGTTGTCAAAAGGAGGGGTACCAAATCACTCTTCATCCTCATGAGAATGACTTGCGTTTCCGGATCACCAAATCTGACATTAAACTCAAGCACTTTCGGGCCATTACTTGTGATCATTAATCCAGCATAAATGACACCTCTATAAGGCCGATTCTCCTTTTTCATGGCATGGACAATGGGAACAAGGATATTTTCTTCTATCGAAAATTGCATATCCTCTGTAATTAGAGGTACCGGCGAGTATGCCCCCATACCACCAGTATTGGGACCCTTGTCGCCATCGTAAACTGCCTTGTGGTCTTGTGCAGATGCGAGCGGAACGATCTTCTTCCCGTCTGTAATTGCAAGAATCGAGACTTCTTCTCCCGAAAGAAACTCTTCAATGACGATCTTATTTCCCGCATATCCGAAGATTTTTTCTTTCATAATATCATCTATGTGTTTATCGGCATCTTCCAACGTCTTACATACAAACACACCTTTACCCTTAGCCAACCCATCGGCCTTAATAACCAAAGGAAAATCACACGTTGCAATGTGTTTTTTAGCCTGTTTCAAATCATCAAAGGTTTTAAAGTCAGCCGTGGGAATGCCGTGTTTTCTCATAAGGGTCTTTGCAAACACCTTGCTTCCCTCGATGATCGATGCCCTTTTGCTAGGACCAAATATATGCAGATGCCCATCCCTGAACCTATCGACGATACCGGCTGTCAGTGCATCTTCAGGACCAACAACAGTTAAATCGATTTTTTGCTTCAGTGCAAAATTATAAAGACCGTCTATATTTTCCGCCTCGATATTCACGCATTCTGCAACCTCCGCAATTCCCGGATTTCCCGGCGCACAGAATATCTTCTTTACCATTGGCGATTGTGCAATCTTCCAAGCAAGTGCGTGTTCTCTCCCTCCACTTCCAACAATCAATATTTTCATCTGGTTTTACACCTTAATTGTTCAAGGCATCGAAACTGGACATATTTATTGGTTAATATCTTTCAATTTTACCGTTTGAGTTATTGTACCAGAACACGTGAGGGAAAAGGAACGTTTTTTTATCCTTGACACTTAATTAAGGACTGCTATACTGATTTAACAATATTTGTATGCAAACAAATGCAAACAGGTATGTATCCACATAATAACGCGGGGTAGAGCAGTCTGGTAGCTCGTCGGGCTCATAACCCGGAGGCCGTGGGTTCAAATCCCACCCCCGCTACCAATTTATTGCTAATGGCTAGCGACGCGAAGCCTCAGACCAACAAAATACACATGAAAGATCGGGGAAGGCTTTCGCCTCCCCTCCCTCCGAACCGTAAAGGCGGGTCTCCCGCTTACGGCTCTCCAGTCAGTGGTTACCCCTTCGGGATTGACAGACTAATGCATGGGCTGCGGTTAATGTGAACAACCCAAGGTTAGCAAGGTACGCATTTGGCCGTCTCTGATGGCCTGCGCCCCGGCATCTTCCTTTACCTCCCCGACTCTTTCTCAGGATGCTCCTCAGTCTCATTCGTATCCAACTGTCTATTCTTGGAAATGTCGTTTTGTGGC
>MHZD01000279.1:3414-6124 GCA_001828645.1 Planctomycetes bacterium RIFOXYC2_FULL_41_27
CTCATTCGTATCCAACTGTCTATTCTTGGAAATGTCGTTTTGTGGCTGTGTTTAAAGTATTCATACCAGCCCCTGAGGCGCTTTTGTTGAGTTCTCCTATCATACATTTCATGCCCTCTCCTGATGTCTGCGTCTACTGCCCATGTGTATCCATTCTTCAAGAGTTTTTCTCCTTGCTTCAGCGCATCTTTACATCCTCCTCGTTCTGGCCGAAATCCGTAACTCTGTTCCGCAAACGTCCTCTCAAATATCGGGTGGTTGTTATTCGTCCACAGTTCTGGAATCCAATGAAGTAAAAATTCTAAAAACGTTTTTCATGGGATACGATTGCTGAGGAATATATCAAATTGTTCAAAATGAGTTTGGGAAACGATTACTTTGTCGAATAATGCCGTATAAAGCGTTGGACTAATGGCACTCCCTGTGTTTTTGGGATGATTTTAAAAGGTCTCTTTGTTATACTTTTGTTAAAATATTTGAAAGAAATTAAATAACCACAGTTTCTTTTACAATACCGAGAAAAGGATTCAGCCTGTGCACCTAATACTACTCTTTACAATTACTTTCATTACATACGCCAATTCACTTCAAAACGGCTTCGTTTATGACGATGTCTTTACCATAACCGATAATTATTTCATCAGGGATTTCCGGAATCTTTCAGCCTTATTTACCAACGACTATTACAAATATTCAGGTGAAGTAACCTATCGCCCTGTCGTTACCCTTTCCTATTTTATCGATTATTTGATATGGCATCTCAACCCTGTTGGATATCATCTGACCAATATCCTACTCCATGCAGTTAACGCAATACTTGTTTACTTCCTCCTATATGCCATTACTAAGCATCGTATCTTAGCGTTTTTGACAGCCATCCTTTTTGCGTTACACCCCATATTAACAGAGGCTGTAAATGGAATCAGTTACCGGGAAGACCTGCTGACTACTGTTTTTTTCCTTGGTTCTATCTTACTCTTTATTCAATCCGTAATCGTTCGACTGAGTGCTCACGACAAAGTCCGCAATCCGCAATCTAAAATCAATGATTATTTATACCCACTTTCCCTGTTTTCATATCTTCTAGCCCTATGTTCCAAGGAAATGGCTATTACTCTGCCTTTTATTATTTTTCTTTTAGATTGGGTGTTTGAGGATATGCAGAGGGTAAAGAAAAATATTTTGAAATATTATTCAGGATTCGTACTTATCAGCGGTTTTTATCTGTTTTTGAGGTTTGTGTGGTTTCATAACCCGGTAGAAAAACAGTTAACATACCCAAACAACAGTTTTCTGATAAGCCTGCTAACCATGCCAAAGGTTCTTGCGTCGTACATAAAACTATTGTTCTTCCCCACCAGTTTTAATGCAGATTATATCATACCTCACACAACAACTCCGTTCGCTACAAGTTTTATCTGGGGCATCGTTTTTTTGAGCGTAATCGGGATTATTACTTACAGATTTTATAATCGCTCAAAGCGTCTATTTTTCTTTATGCTCTGGTTTTTCATTACCCTGACTCCAACCATGAATATTATCCCCATAGCCAACATTATGGCTGAAAGGTATCTCTATCTTCCCTCGGTTGGATTTTGTGCGATACTGGCATACATTACAATAGGAATCTGGAGGTATGCTTGCACATTTATTTCATGGGAAGGTGGGAAGGTGGGAAGATGGGAAGGTGGGAATCTAAACGTCTCAACTCCTCGTTTCAATCAACTGCTTCTTGTTTTTGTAACATGTTTGATATTAATTCCTGCTGTGCCGTATTCAGTGTTTACTATTAAGAGAAATAAAATTTGGAAAGACCCGTTTATTTTTTGGTCAAAAACCATAGAAGATTCACCCAATAGTTCCAGGGCACATAACAATCTGGGTATGATTTACCTTCAAAAAGATAGAACCGATTCAGCAATTCGCGAATTTCAAGCGTCGATAGCCATAGAATCTGACCCTGAATATCATCATAATTTAGGGATGGCTTATCAGAAAAAAGGCATGAAAGAAGAGGCATTACAAGAATACCATCGTGTTCTGGCAGTAAACCCTAACTCCGCCCTTACCCACAATAATATGGGAAATATCCTAATAGACAAGGGACGTTTCGATGAAGGAATTTTAAAATTCAAAGAGGCCCTTCGGCTAAAACCAAATTATTATGATGCCCATTACAACCTGGGACTTGCCTATTTTAAGAAAGGATTTTTAGACGCCTCGATAGACGAATTTAAACTGGCCATCCATTACGAACCAGATCATGCCGAAGCGCACAGCTGCCTGGGCACAGCTTACGCCAATAAAGGACTATTCAATAAGGCAATCCTGGAAATTGAAGAGGCCATTCGGCTAAAACCAAATTATCCTAATGCTTACAAAAATCTTGGAATAATCTATCTAAACTACAAAAAAGATGTTCAAAAGGCCGTGTACTGCTTCAATGAGTTTTTGAGGCTGGATCCAAAAAATAGTGAAGCGGGCATGATTAAAAGAACTATTGAAAAACTTCAGTCACCGCACTAAATATGATACTTTTTCTGTGTCTTTTGTAATCGTATATTGATTTCTTTCTCTCTCTGCTCAAATCCTTTTTTCCCAAGCATTGCAAAGGCATTTATCTTCCCTACCTCGACACCGGGCTGGTCAAAGGCATTGACGTTATAAAACTTGCCAGCAAAGGCCGTTTGTAACTCGTAGAGACAGAACA